>CBDUSC010000160.1:0-4982 GCA_965369735.1 uncultured bacterium | reverse complement strand
CCCCGCACCATCAGGAAAAATGCAGGAGTGTCATAGCGGTTGTTGCGCTGTCTGGCAATACTGCGATCCATCAGGCCGGTTTGCACATAGAATCGCCGGGTGACATCCCTGAGCGACAATTCATCATGACGTATTGCATTGAACCAGGGCCCCGGACCAATAAACCAGGCGGCACCGTTATCCCCATCGCGCGCAACCATCGGCAGTGGAAATCGCGTTTGCGCACCACTGAGCAGCAGCCGGAAAGTTGAAAACGGCAACGGCATCGACTCCTTGTTCTGGTATAAGCCCGGCGTGGTAAAGATCGCCGCCGCGACAATTTCGCCGCGCGATTCATCTTTGATCTCCTGCAACCACGCGGTCACGATTTTTGCGCCATAGCTGTTGCCCCAGACAACCAGTTGGTCGTTTGGTCTCTCGGTCCTGACCCGCGCAGCCATCTCATCGAGTGTTTTCACAAATAGCCGCCAGCGCGAGATGTGGCCCGGTGCGGAAAAAAATCGCCCCCAGCTACGCCCGGCGCCCGGGTCGCTCTGTCCCGACCCGATGCGGTCAAATGCATAAACCGAAAAACCTCTTTTTTTCAGGGTTTCGGCGGTAGAGAAAAACCAGGCACTATGACTCTGGAAGCCATGATTATAAAGAATGGTCGTTCCATTTGGCTGCAGCGGCAGCCAGCGAAAAACACGGATGTCATAAACCATGTCGTTGCCATTTTGATCGCGCATGCGTTCGTCAACAACCTGCAGGGTCTCGATATCACCACTGGCAGGTACCAGCGCAAAACCTTGATTGTCCTGCTGTGCGCGCGCGGCGCCCGAAAGGGAAACCAGCATGACGCTGATGACAAAAACAAATCGAAACTGCATCAGGCAGTATCCTGACTCTTTGAAGCGGACTCCATCAAATTGAGCATAATCGGATAAAATAATACGGTGGTCGTAAAAACGATCATGAACACGGCAATGACGATTTTGAAGGTCCGCTCGCGGAGTATTCCAAAGGACTCCTCCGACAGGGCAAAAATCCCGTCTACGTAAGCAACAACCCGGCCACGGGAATTGGTCAGCGGCAGATATACCCGGACGAAAGGCACCCCCTCAATGCGAATGATTTCATGCAGGTCCTCCGTATCGTGCCCGGACAATCCATGCGACCCCGACATCAGTGATCTGACCTGTTCGATACTTTCGAACTCGTCTGCATCCATGCCTGCTATTTCGATGCCACGTACATCATAAATCCGAATACCGACAAACTGACCGACCCGTTGACGCAGTGACGCTGTTATCGATGTATATTCATCCATTGCGGCCTGCACTTCCCTGCGGTCCGCGACCACATTACCGTCAAACAAATCCATGTATTGGGCATTGAACCTGACAGCGCCGATCAGGGCACGCTCGATCACAACAACACCAATGGCATCGCGCAAAGTCAGGTATGCGCCAGATGACATTACAATTGCGACAACCAGGGAAAAGGCAAACAGTCGCTTTGCCAGTTTTTTCTCCATCGATCGGGTATCGAGAATCATGGTCGGCTCCATTATTGGCGCAGTGCTGTGCGCAGGGCACTCTTTCAGTATAGACAACAACTTTCTGCTTGCGTGATCCCGCTGCATGAACTACCTATTGGTATACAGCTTTTCTCCAGGGAGAACCCAACTGGCTACCAAAAAAATTCTGATCACCATGTTGATTGCACTGTTGTCCTCCACGGCCATCGCCGCTGAGGAACCGCAAGACCTGGTGGACTACGTGATGGAGAAATGCGAGCACGACCTCAATGCCTACTGCGATTCGGTCACGCCAGGCAACAGGCGCCTCCTGGCTTGCCTGTACGCGCATGAAGACAAAATCCAGACACAATGCACAACCGCGCTTTTTGATGCTGCAATGGTGCTGGAGATCGTGTTTTCCAAAATGCGATACGTAGCGCATGAATGCATGGCTGATATCGAAGAGTTTTGTGACCAGGTTCCCGCTGGCGAGGGACGGATCGCGCAGTGCCTGAAAACGAACGAGGCCAATATCAGCGATCGGTGCAAGGTTGCGTTTAATGAATCATTCAAGATCGAGTAAATCATCATGAAAACCGTGCAGACCGATGTTGCGATTGTTGGCGCGGGGACCGCGGGCCTAAATGCCAGAAAAGAAGTCATTAAAGCGGGCCAAAAAGCGTTTTTGATCGAATCGGGACCGTATGGTACGACCTGCGCAAGGGTCGGCTGCATGCCGTCCAAATTGCTGATTGCTGCAGCCGACAGGGCTCACGAGATCGAGACCGCGCCCCTGTTCGGCATGACCGCCGGGTCGGTGAATATCGATGGTGCCGCAGTTTTCAAGAGAGTCAGGTCCGAGCGCGATCGCTTTGCCGGTTTTGTGGTCAGCGATACCGAAGCCATAGCCGAAGATGAGCGGGCCTGTGGCCATGCACGGTTTACAGCTCCGACCACCCTGCAGATAGATGACGCCATTCAGGTCAAGGCAAACGCGATCGTCATTGCGGCGGGTAGTACGCCGTGGCTGCCACCCCCATTTGATGCAATCGCAGATCAGGTCATGGTCAATGACGATGTATTTGAGCTACAAGACCTCCCCGAGAGCATTGCGGTTATTGGCACCGGGATCATTGGTCTGGAGCTGGGCCAGGCGCTGGGTCGGCTGGGTGCAGCCGTCACATTTTTCAGCCCGTTTGACGGGCTGGGTCCGTTCAGCGACCCGGACATAAAAGAGGTCACCGCAGACATTCTTTCGGCAGAACTCGATCTGCAGCTATCCAGCGAAATGTTGTCCGCAAAACCAGATAGCAACGGTGTCATTCTGCGCTGGAAAAACGCAACCGGTGCAGAGCAGGAAAAACGATTTGAGAAAGTGCTGGTGGCAGCCGGACGGCTTCCAAACCTCGCGGGTCTTGATCTGGAAAAATCAGGGCTGTCACTGGACGAAAAAGGCCGGCCAACATGGGACCCGCGCACTACGCAGTGCGGTGATGCGCCCATTTTTATGGCCGGGGACATCAGCGGTCACCGTCCTTTATTGCACGAAGCCTCCGATGAAGGCCGTATTGCCGGCGCCAATGCTGCTGCCTACCCCGGTATCACAGCTCATGTCCGCAGGACACCCCTTGCGGTCGCTTTCACCGATCCGCAGATGGGCATGATCGGCAAGTCCTATGGGCAACTCGATCATGATGCAGTCGAAATTGGCGAAGTGTCGTTCGCCAACCAGGGCCGCTCCAGGGTCATGGGCCAAAACCGGGGCCTGCTGCGCATCTATGGTGACCGTGAATGCTGCACCATTATCGGTGCGGAAATGATCGGGCCCCGTGCCGAGCACATGGCACATTTGCTGGCCTGGTCGGTACAACAAAACATGACCGTGCAGAGGGCATTGCAGATGCCTTTTTATCACCCGGTTATCGAAGAAGGCTTGCGGACCGCGCTGCGCGATCTTGCAGAAAAACTGAAGGTAACGGGCGATTGTCGCGGCGAAGATATGGCGGAGGCGCCAGGCACCTAGCCCGGTATGGCACCTAGCCCGGTATTTCGTCTGGTACCTGGGCGGGCGGCAAATCCATAAAAGCCGCATAGTTTCTGGCATGGCCGATTTCACGGTCATCCAATGGTTCACGCACTGCGGGTGGTTCTGCGAGCCTCGCTATACCCCGTTCCGCGTAGTGCAGGCACTGCGCATCCCATTCAAGACCCAGAAATGCAATCAGCTCGCGGGCGGTCCTTTCGGTATCGCCGACAAGATCTTCGTATTGGATATCCATCCACTCAAGGTCCATGAGCGATTTCCAGTGATCCATGAGCTGCCGGTACACAGTCATGTACTCAACAAGTATTACCGGCTCCGATGTGAACGCCAAATCGGCGCCGGAAAAATTCTTGAAAAAACAATACAGGGCATTGTCGTCTTGCCGGCGTCGGCACTCGATGATCCGTGCGCCCGGAAACAACTGCCGGATCAACGCGACACGCAAAAAGTTGGTCGGCAGATTGTCCACATATCGCGCAGCAGACCCGTTCCTGGATGCTGCCTCGGCGAGGTATTGCGATGCATGCTCATCAATTTGCCGTACATCAGCTTTCTTCAGTAACTCACACAGACTGGCTTCCCCGCCCGCTGCCTTGCGCATACGGTGCTCGATCTGCCGCAACGAACGAAACTCGCCAAGACCGGAAACTTCCGGGTGACTGGCCAACAATTGCTCCACGCATGACTTGCCCGACCGGGGTAGCCCAAGTATGAATACCGGTGCATCGGTTGTGATCGACGCTTTGCAAAAACCCTCAACGGCTTCGGGGGTGAAGGCAGCAATCAACTGATCGACGTGCAGGAGGTGCGCGGTCATATCAAATCGCTGTGGTTTCAGGTGATTGCCGCGATCATAGTGCTCAACCGCCTTGCTCCAGGCCTTTGATCGATCACAGAGATCACCCAGTACAAATTCGGCTTCTGCTCGGATGTACGCCGGCAATTGCTGCGCATTTGCCACAGACGCCGCCAGATCCTGTGCGATACCCGTGTTGCCTTGCTGTCCGCTGATTCGGGCAAAGATCAACGCCACTTCCGGGCTCACGTGACCCGCTTTTCGCGCATTTTCCAGCAGCTCCAGCGCGGTTTCCGTTTCGCCATTTCGGTCGTGCAGTGTGGCCATCGCTGCAATCGCGGGTGCATAAGCAGGCTGGATTTCAAGCGTTTTGCGCATGGCAGCCATGGCTTTTTGATCCTCACCACGGGTCTGGTACAGCTTGCCAAGATTAAAATGCGCATCCGCGTAGCCCGGCGCGATTTCCAGCGCCTTGCCCAGGCACTTTTCCGCCTCGTCGTACATATTGTCCATCAGCATGGATGCACCGAGATTTGTCCAGGCTTCCGGGAACACCTGCTGCGCGTTTATTGCGTTTCGGTAACACACTCTGGCGCGTTTTGCCTGACCCCGGGACTGATACAGTATTCCGAGGTTGTTTT
>CBDUSC010000159.1:0-4998 GCA_965369735.1 uncultured bacterium | reverse complement strand
TATGCCTGTTTTGCAATCGCCGCGCCCTTTTCGTAACCGATCACCGGATTCAGGGCCGTTACGAGTATCGGGTTGCGTTCCAGGGCGTCGTCCAGTGCCTCCTGGTTGACTGAAAATCCGTCGATGGCTGAATCTGCGAGCACCCGGCAGGCCCCCGACAACACCTCGATGCTTTGCAGCAGGTTGTACGCGATGACTGGAAGCATGACGTTTAGCTGAAAGTTACCCGCCTGACCGCCGACCGCAATCGTCGCATCGTTACCCATGACCTGTGCCGCCACCATGGTGACGGCTTCCGGTATAACAGGGTTTACTTTTCCTGGCATGATGCTGCTGCCCGGCTGCAACGATTGCAGCGCGATCTCGCCAAGACCGGCTAGCGGCCCGCTGTTCATCCAGCGCAGATCATTGGAAATTTTCATCAAAGCCACCGCCAGCACCCGAAGCTGCCCGGATAATTCCACCGCGCTGTCCTGGCTGCTCAGGGACTCGAAAAAATCCGGTGCCTGTACAAAGGAAATACCGGTTCTTTTGGACAATACGGCGGCAACGGCAGTGCCAAACTCAGGGTGCGCGTTGATGCCGGTGCCGACCGCTGTTCCGCCCTGGGCAAGCTGGTACAGACGCTTCAGGCTGTCCAGCAGGCGATCACGGCAACTCGCGATCTGGCTGCGCCAACCGCCGATTTCCTGGCTCATGCGCACCGGCATCGCATCCATCAGGTGGGTACGGCCGGTTTTGACAACGGTGTCGAGGCTTGCTGCTTTTTTATCGAGGATTTCGATCAGGTGGTCCATCGCCGGCAACAGGGAATCGGTCACTTCGATAGCGGCGCTGACATGGATCGCGGTAGGTATGACGTCATTGCTGCTTTGACCCATATTCACATGGTCGTTCGGGTGCACATCCATGCCAGACTGGCTGGTTGCCAGCGTCGCAATGACCTCGTTGCTGTTCATATTGCTGCTGGTGCCGGAGCCGGTCTGGAACACGTCAATCGGGAAATGCGCGTCGTGCTGGCCATCAGCAACCTCGTCGGCAGCGCGGCGTATCGCCTTTTTGCGTTCCTCATCCAGCAGACCCAGATCCGCATTGACGGTTGCGGCCGCCCATTTGATCAGACCCAGGGCGCGGATGAACGCACGCGGCATCGCCAATCCACTGATGGGGAAATTTTCAACAGCTCTTTGTGTCTGGGCACCCCACAGGGCATCGGCCGGTACTTTCAGTTCGCCCATGCTGTCATGTTCAATCCGGAATTCTTTATCAGACATCAGTACCACGCCCGCAAAGACAATTGATGTATCATTCTCAATCCTATCATTTTGATGAACTGGATGGGTATGGGCAGTGACAGCTTGACCGCCATATCGCCTGTGGATGGGCGTTATGCATCCAGGTGCGACGACTTGTCGCCGTTGTTCAGCGAATACGCATTGATTCGCTACCGGGTGCTGGTAGAGGCACGCTGGTTTCTTCATCTCTCGAGCGTCTCCGGCATCAGCGAGCTCGGCAATCCTGGTTCAAAGATCAAGGCTGCACTAAAGGGTCTTTGCGAGCACTTTGACACCACTCAGGCACAGGCGGTCAAAGATATCGAGGCCACCACAAACCACGATGTCAAAGCGGTTGAGTATTTTATCAAGCAGGTATTGAGCGAGGCTGGTGCATCCGGTGCGGTGTGTGAGTTCGTGCACTTTGCATGCACATCAGAGGACATCAACAACCTCGCCTACGCGTTGATGCTGCAAGACTGCAGAAGTACCGTATTGCTCGCGGAGATGGACAAGCTGATCGCAATACTGGGCGCTATGGCCGGCGATCACGCTGATGCCGCCATGATGTCCCGTACCCACGGGCAAACCGCTACGCCGACAACGCTGGGCAAGGAGCTGGCTAATGTCACGCACCGCTTGCGGCGACAGCGCAACCGGTTTGAGTCCGTAGAAATATTGGGCAAAATGAATGGTGCTGTTGGAAACTTCAATGCCCATACGGTCGCATATCCGGATCTGGACTGGCCCGGGGTATCGTCGCAGTTTGTTGAATCGCTGGGGTTGAAAAACAACCCGCTGACTACCCAGATTGAACCGCATGACTGGATTGCCGAGTATTGCGACGCGCTTGCCGGTTTCAATACTGTGATGATCGATTTTTGCCGCGATACCTGGGGCTATGTTTCGCTCGGATATTTTGTGCAACAGGCGGTGGATGGCGAGACAGGTTCATCGACCATGCCGCACAAGGTAAACCCGATTGATTTTGAAAACGCCGAAGGAAATCTTGGTCTTGCCAATGCCCTGGCCCGGTTTTTTGCAGACAAGCTGCCGATCAGCCGTTGGCAACGCGACCTGAGTGACTCTACCGTCCTGCGGAACCTGGGTGTGATGATGGCGCACAGCGTGATCGCATACCGATCCTGTACCAACTGGCTGGGCAAGCTCCATGTTAACGCGCAAGCCATGCTCGATGATCTCGATGCAAACTGGGGAGTGCTGGCCGAGCCTGTACAAACAGTAATGCGTCGCTACGGCATCGAGAACCCGTATGAACAACTAAAAGCACTCACCCGCGGCAAACCTGTAGACGCCGATGCGATCAAGTCGTTTATCAGCACTCTCGATATTCCCGATGCGGCGCGCGATGAACTGCTGTCATTATCGCCGGCCACATATACAGGGTTGGCAAGCCGCCTGAGCCGTGAATCCTGAATTTCCCGACGGTCTGGACGTCGATCGTTTTCTCGCCGAGTACTGGCAAAAAAAGCCATTGTTTATGCCCAATGCCTTGCCTGGTTTTGAATCTCCACTGGATGCGGATGAACTGGCGGGTTTGTCGCTGGAAAACGATGTCGAATCGCGTCTGATCACGGGCACCGTTCCTGCCCGGCGCAAACTCGAGCACGGTCCGTTCAATGCAAGGCGCTTTGCAGATTTGCCGGCAACGGGATGGACCATCCTGATACAGGATGTAGAAAAGCATCTCCCCGATCTTGCAGATGTACTCGATCGATTTTCATTTCTGCCCGCCTGGCGTATTGACGACCTCATGGTCAGCTTTGCTGCAGATGAAGGCGGTGTCGGCGCCCACTTTGACCAGTACGATGTTTTCCTGATACAGGGCCAGGGCCAGCGGCACTGGGGTATCGCTACCGAGTTTGATCACACCCGGGTATCTCAAACCGATATCGATGAGTTACTCATATTTGAACCGGATGAGGAATACCTGCTCAACCCCGGGGATGTGCTGTATTTGCCGCCGGGCGTCGCCCATCGTGGAGAGTCCGTGGGATCGAGTATCAGTTATTCGGTTGGCTTTCGTGCACCGACCCTGCAGGAAATGTTGCACAGTTTTGCCGATCATATTTCGATACCGGTGGACCCGGAACTCCGGTACAGCGATGCAAATCTTTCCGCGGATGAATCACTCGATGGGAAAATATCGGATCAGGCGCTCAATCGTGCAAAATCCTGCATCGATCTGTTGCGCAACACGGATGATGCGGCAGTTGCGCAATGGTTTGGGTCGCTGGTTACCGAACCAAAGGTTTGGTTGCGGGCTCAGCGGCGCGATCCGGAGCTGAACGCCGATGAGGTGACAAAAAGAATCACCGGCGGTGACGATTTGAAACGCCACGGCATGGCATTGTATGCGTGGACGACTACCGATTCCGGCTGCCTGCTGTTTGTAGACGGGTCATCGCGGCTACTGGGTTCCGAGTTGCGGCCGGTTCTGGAGCATCTGTGCGGTCGCCGGCGGGTACCCAACGCCCTGGCCCGTCAATGGGTGGATGACCGCGCCAGCCTGGACCTGATCACCGGGCTGGTGAACCAGGGGGTGTTGGAGCTGGCATCAGATTCCTGAGATTGCGCACAGCCAGAAAACGTGACCCAGTTGGCAAAATGCATGGCGCATGGGCGGTACAATTGCTAATGCAAGGATGCTTTTCTGACAACTGGCGGGATGATTTTTTAGTATGAGTGGATCAAAAAGTATTAGCGGCGAACGCAGGGTACTGACCTCCTCGGATGAAGTCCGGGATGCTGTAGCCGCTATTGCCACAGTGGCGCAGCGGTCGCTGGCGATTTTTACGCATGATCTTGAGCCGCAGATCTATGACCAGGATGCGTTCCTGGAACCCATCAAGCGCCTGGTGCTTGGCAAGAGTTTTGCGCGCGTCCGTGTCTTGCTGGTCGATCCAAGCCGCGCCATCAAGGATGGCAACCGCTTTGTCAATATGGCGCGCCGGTTGAGCAGCTATATCGAGTTTCGAAACGTTCGGGAAGACTATCGCGACAACCCCGCAGCATTTTGTATTGCCGATGAGTCTGCATTGATGTATCGCCTGCAGGCCACCCGGTGGGATGGTATCGTCGATATGCACGATGGGGGCATCGCACGCAAATATCTGAATTTCTTTGACGAAATCTGGCACGCCAGCGAAGTTGAACCCGAGATTCGCGAGCTCCGTATTTGATTCCCGGTCGCCCAATTGACTGATCAGGTAGATCAGTCTTCTGCCTGAACTCCATCGACTACCAGGTTGTAGCCACCTATCGGCAGCAACGAGTTATCAATCGAGTATCGTCCATCACCCAGATCCGCCAGCAGGGCCACAATGTTCCCCTGTTCATCGACAACCTGCAGGCGATGCCCCGGGCCCAGTCGGCGTTTACCGCTGCGCGGTGAAACAATGGTGACCAACATCTCCAGATCAATCGATACAGTCAGCGGTTCGGGGAGCGCTTTGTAGGGTCTTGCATGGTGATAACCAGCGTCGACTTGCCCCGTATCAGGCGACACATTGTTGCTCGCGTAACGATCCGAGAGACCGGCGAGGTCGGCGGTCACAGAACCACTGTCGATTGCCAGGTCTGTTGCATCAAGATAATAGTCACTTCGATAGGGTCTGTCGGCGGCAGCCGGGTTGACGACGATGGAATCGATGTATTGATTTGTTGTGGGCACAGGATCAGCGTCGCTGGTGTTGTCGACAAT
>CBDUSC010000158.1:0-5010 GCA_965369735.1 uncultured bacterium | reverse complement strand
TTCTCATTACAGGAGCATTGCCGCACAACAACTGGAAAAAAATATCGAGATCATTCTGGGTGGCGGCCAAATGTTCTGGGACTCGCGGCCGAATATCGAAGATGACGATTGCGAGGAATACGTGGATGCCGATCCGGGATCTGTGATCCCTGAATCGTGCCTGTTCCCCGATCTTTTCGAGCGCGCCGGGCAAAAAGGCATCCGAGTGGCACAGAACAGAGATGAATTGTTTGCCAGCGATCAATTGCCTGTGATCGGAATCTTTGATACCGAGTGGATGGCTCCGGAGATTGATCGAGACAGCGATAGAGGGCGCAGCCAGCCAACCTTGGAAGAGATGACCCGATACGCGTTACGGCTGCTGTCCAAAAACTCTGGTAAAAGTTCTGGCAACAACGGTTTTTTCCTGCTGGTGGAGTCCAGCATGATCGATGGCGCCGGGCATTATCATGAGTCGTCTGCATTGGCATACGAGGTGAAGGCCTATAACGATGCCATGCGGGTAGCCCTGGATTTTGCCAGGGCCGACGGTGATACGCTGGTTGTATCGCTCGCGGATCACGAAACCGGGGGTCTGTCCCTGGGTCGCGACTACGAATACGATGATGACGGCGAAATTGAATTGATCTGGACCTGGGACCCCGAGATTTTGAAACGAGCGGCTTGTTCGCTGATTGCGGCAGTCGATATGGTCGATGCAGGTGCCGACCCTGTTGATGCATTCACATACTGCAGTGGTATTGAAACGCTGGCCGATGAGGAACTGGCTATTCTGCACAGTATCAGTAATCTCGATTTGAATAACGATGACGACTATCGCCGCGCATGCATCGCCATGGGTGACATCGTCAGCAAGCGTGCAAACATAAACTGGAGCGCATGGGGTCACACCGCGGTCGATGTCAATGTCTACGCCTATGGGCCGGGTCGCGAGCAATTCATCGGGCACCACACAAACTTCCGGGTTGGTCAGATGATGGGCGAGATCATGGGCTTTGACCGGCTTGGGGAGCCATTCGGCAACCCGATTCAATAGCGGTTGTCTACAGACAGCTCATGTCTGAATCCATTTTTTGCAACCCGCGCGCCGACCATCATGCTGAGTATGGTCCACGGCAAAACGCGGCCATCGATCTGACCGCAGCCGCCAATGCGCGGCGCGAGATCAGCAGCTGGCCCGGGTATGCAGCAACGCCATTGCACAATATGCCGGGCATGGCGCAATCGCTTGCTGTGGGCCAGATCTGGATAAAGGACGAGAGCCAGCGCCTGCCACTGAAGAGCTTCAAAGGTCTTGGCGGCGCCTATGCGCTGGGCCGGGTGCTCATCGACCACATTCGCCAGCGCAGCGGCGCAACGGCGACGTTCAGCGATCTTTTTGACCACAGATACCCGCATCTTGTCAGCGAGGTAACGGCCTGTTGTGCGACCGATGGAAACCACGGGCGCTCCGTTGCCTGGGGCGCGTCACTGTTTGCTTGTCCCTGCGTGATCTATATGCCCGATGTCGTGTCGCAGGGCCGGGAAGACGCCATCGTTGCGTATGGCGCACAAACAGTACGTGTGGATGACAACTATGACGCAACGGTAGCGCGGTGCGCGAGTGATGCGCGCAGCAATGGCTGGGCAATCATTGCAGACACCACCATACCGGGTAACGAGGATATCGCGCGCCTGGTGATCAACGGGTATACCTTGCTGGCATCCGAGATCATCGATGCACTGGGCGATGACCCCATACCGACACACGTATTTCTACAGGCAGGAGTCGGTGGCATGGCGGCTGCTATTACCGCGTATTTCTGGAATGCCTGGGGTTCGGAAAGACCGATTACCATCATTGTCGAACCGGAACAGGCTGCCTGTCACCTTGCAAGCGCAAAAAAAGGTCAGCCGACTGTGGTGAGCGGTGAGCTGGAAACCGTAATGGGTGGCCTCGCCTGCGGTGAAGTCGCAAAAATTGCCTGGGATGTGCTGGATACCGCAGCCGATTTTTTTATGACCGTCGCCGATGAATACGCTTATCGTGCCATGCACCTGATGGCCGCCGCTGCAAACAACGACATCAGTATTGAATCCGGCGAGTCCGGGGGATCGGGTCTGGCTGCATTGATATCGCTATCGGATCATCAGGACCACAGACGGGTTTTGGGTCTGGATGCAGCATCGCGTGTACTGCTGATCAACACCGAAGGTGCCACGGACCCCGAACGATACGCATCGATCATGCGCGGCTGACCCCCTTCGAATAGCGGTGCGACAGCAGGCTGCGACCGCGCTCCTCGATGATTACCACCAAATACAGCAGCAGGGCGAGCAGTAGCAGCGGGCTGCGCAGATCAATGCTGACCGCTTTTCGGTGCAGCAATCGCGCAGCGATGTCTGAGTCCCATCCCTGAACAAGTCCATTGTCAAACCACGCTTGCAATGCATCACGCGCGGCCGTTATTTCGGTGTGCGATTCACGGGATATCCGGCGTCTCGCTTTTGAACCCGAATGCTGCACGGTGACGGTGTAGATGCCGTTCAGGGATGCGGGCAGATCGGCTTCGAACCGGCCTGCCGCCGCCGCGGGCATTTGGTGCCCGGTCCGCCGGCCCAGCGGGTCAGTCAGCCATGCCGCCAGGGCCGGGGCGCGGCTCCACTCAAGGTCATCATCCAGCACCTGTGCCGTGACCCGTATGATATCCGGACCCGTTGCCAGGTCCAGGTGCAGCAAGGGTGAGGCGTCAGCGGTATCTGCACGGCGCAATACCAGCTCGGTAAACCGCGCCCAGCCACCCCAAATCGGCCAGCGGTTTGCCCAGGAGCCAAGACCCGCGGGCAAGGCGAGCACGATTCCATCGCCCTGCGACCACAGCGCCAGCAATGGATCGCCAGACCCGGATGTCAAAAGCACATCCGCCTGGTCGCGTGGCCGTGTCACGGCGTAAGCAGATACATCGGGCCAGTCGCCAAATTCATCCCGCAAAGACGATGATGGGATGACTCCTGTATTGGCGCCGGTATCGGTCTGTTGCACAAGATCGCGTTGCTGCTCGATCGATAAACGAACCAGGGCCGGGAGACCGGTCAATTCGCTGACCACATGAACCGACCCGTTGTTGTTTGCAATCAGTCTCGACAACGCCGCCACATCCGCCTGTGCGCTGATGGCAAAGGCAAGAACAATGATTCCCGAATCGCGCAACAGTGCTCGTGATGCGCTCAGCGCCTGGTCATCGGCAAAGCCATCGGTGAGCAAAACAAGAATGCGTTGCTGCTTCTCAGACCCGGTCAGTTGCTCGACGGCCAGTTGAATGGCGGGGGCCAGTCGTGTACCCCCACCGACGCGATCGGGCAGGGCATTTCCAAAGGCAATGGCATCTGCATCACGGTTATTCAGCGGCAAAGCCAGTCGGGTGTCGTCGTCAAAAACGATCAAACCGGTTTCGTCGTCGCGTGCAAGCTGCGCAACTGTGCGGGTCAATGCACGACGCGCAATTGCAAACCGGGCGTTGCCGGAATCCGCCTGAGCCATGCTGCCGGACTTGTCGATCACAAACATGATTGCCGCGGTATCTTCTTCATTGGCCGGTTCCGATACGACTGGCAACAGGTCTTCCAATGCGGAATGACGATAACCACCGTTGGCAAATGAGTTCGGCCCACCCAAAATGACAAGGCCGCAGCCCAGGCCGCGCACCGCGTCGCCAAGACGCCGCCAGCCGGCATCGCTGAGCGTCTCAACGGGGATGTCGTCCAGCACAATGACCGAGCCGCGCCGCCAGACTGAATTTAGCCGGGCGAATTGCGCCGGGCCAAGGCGATGTAGCTCGCGTCCGCTGGCCCGCACCGTGTTTTCAAACTCGGGCAGACCGTTCTGGCTGACCAGATAAACCGTACCGTCACCGCCAATCGAAATCGTTCGATTAACCGTATCGAGGATATCGCCGTTGTTAGATGCATCTGCGACGTTTACAAACAGTTCGTAATCACCCGGACGATCGAGCTGCACAGGTATCGCAATGACACGTGGTGAATTGGAAACAAGGTTTTCATATTGGCGAATGGTTTTTCCGTCACCGCTTTGCAGTGTCAGTTCAACCCGGGTATTGTCAGAACTGTGCAACTCGGCAGTTACCCAAAATGGTTCGCCGGGTTTTGCAAAATGTGGCGCGCTGTGCCGGGCGATCCAGACCGGTTGTGCTGCAACTTGTGATGGATCCAGCAGGCTGAATACTGGCACCCGTTGCCCGTATCGCCGCAATACCGCTTGAGCATTTCCATCGGTTTCACCGGCATCGCTGAGTAGCAATATGGCATCGGCGGGATCATTCGGTTCGTCGATTGCAAGGTGAATGGCCTTTTCGATATTGGTAGATGTGCGATCGATGTTCTGGAAGCGTGGCACTACAGGCTGGTTGATCAGCGTTTCAAAAAGTTGCCCGGTTTTTTGAGTGGCCGGGTACTCGATCACCGCGTCGGATGCAAAACGAATCAGCGAGACATCTATGTTGTCCGGTATTGACGTATATTCTCGGCCCAGCATGGCCCAGGGATCTGCCCCTCCGTTTTCCATGCTGATTGAATCGTCCAGCAGTATTGCGAGGTGTGCACGACGCAAGGGCAAATCGAATTCCGGAGCAAAAAACGCAACCAGCAACAAAGCTGCAATGAGCGAATACAGGCTGCGTCGAAAAAAGCTTCTGTGACCAGCGCTCATGAGGCAATCAGACCTCGTTGCAACCGCCGACGGCGCAACAGCCACAGCTCCATGCTCAGTAACAGCAGTACGACCAGTATCAGAGGCCAGGCATAACTTGTTGAATGGGTTGACATTTTTGAACCAGGTGGCGTAGCCGAAGCCGGCACCTCAAGTGGCGCAATCAGCGATGCAGCGATATCGCGTTTTCCCCGGCTCAACGGATCCAGGGAGGCATGGCCAGGCAGCTTGTCAACCAGGCGCGATACAAGCAATGGATAGGCCGGCTGCGATACAAGGCTGGCGTCATTCAGATCGAACAGCAC
>CBDUSC010000157.1:0-5015 GCA_965369735.1 uncultured bacterium | reverse complement strand
CAAACGGTGTGAGGTTCAGGCTAGCAGTGGCCCGCGATGGCAGCAATGTCGTTTGACCCTCTTTTACTGCCATTCATCGAAGAGCCGGAGTACTCCGCCGCTCAGACTTTCCAGTTTGTGCCCATGTACTCCATATAGTCTGCCGTTTGCTGTGCGGCCTCGCGACCGAAATAGCGCTCCACGGTTCTCAGCGCCAGATCGATGCCCGATGTCAGGCCACCCGCGGTGGCAATACCCTTGTTCTCCACGAATCGCACCCCGCGTTCCAGTTGCACATCGGGAAACTGATCTTCAAACGCGTCGTAAAAGTTATGATGGGTGGTCGCAACCAGGCCGTCCAGCAGGCCTGCCTCGCCAAGCTGGAATGCCCCAGTGCATACCGACATCGTCAGGTCAGTCTCTGGTGCAACCTCGGCAAGCCAGGAGTGCAAAATCGGATTGCCACGCAGCGCCGGAACGATAACAAGATCTGGTTTTGGTGCGTTTTTCACGCTGTAGTTGGGAATAATCCGCATACCCGCTGATGCGGTTATCGGGTCGGCGGTTGCAGCAACGGTATAAAGCCGAAATGGCATTTGATCGCTATGCGATGAACCGCGATCTCTGACATGCACATCCTGGAAGACTTCCCAGGGTCCGGCAAAATCAATAACCGTTGCACGATCTGCTATGGCGAACGCAACATTGATTTTTCCCTTCGCGGGTGGCGTCAATGGCGTGTCGTCTATTATCGGTTTCGATGTCAACAAATCACCCCCTGCGTTTGCGGTACCGACAACACTGAATGCGGCGGCAGCGGTCAATCCTTTCGCTGCCGTTTGTAAAAATTCACGGCGTCTCATGGTCGTCTCCGATTGCATTTGAGTCACCACAGTAGAACTGCCCCGATGTCGCGGCAATGACAAAGCACGGTCACTATCGGACAAAGCGCCCGGGCAATCAGGCGTTGGCAGCCTTTTGCCGGGATTCTTTTTTGCGATCGGTTTCTTTGAGGTGTTTTTTGCGAATGCGGATGCTGGATGGTGTGACCTCAACCAGTTCATCGTCATCGATAAACTCCAGGGCCTCTTCCAGCGAAAACCGGATGGGTGGTGTCAATAGAATATTCTCATCGGAGCCGGCTGCACGAATATTTGTAAGTTGCTTTGCCTTTGTCGGGTTGACGACAAGATCGTTGCCCCGGCTGTGGATGCCGACGATCATACCTTCATACACTTCTGCGCCGTGCCCGACAAACAGATTGCCCCGATTTTGCAGGTTGAACAAAGCGTATGCCAGCGACTTGCCGACGACATTGGAGATCAGCACACCGTTGTTACGCTGACCAACCAGACCGCGCACACGGTGATCATATTTTTCAAATACGTGGTAGATAAGACCTGTGCCAGCGGTTGCCGTCAGGAACTCGGTGCGAAAACCAATCAGGCCACGGGCGGGGATACGATAATCCAGACGTATGCGACCCTTTCCATCCGGCTGCATATCCAGCAACTCGCCCTTGCGCTCTCCCAGCTGCTGCATCACCGCACCCTGGTAATTTGCATCCAGATCGACCGTCAGGATTTCCCAGGGCTCGCAACGCTCACCATCGATAATCTGCTCGATGACCTCCGGTCGTGATACGGCCAGCTCGAAACCTTCGCGGCGCATGTTTTCAATCAAGACCGACAAATGCAGTTCACCGCGCCCCGATACCTTGAACTTGTCCGGGTCACTCGTATCTTCCACGCGCAGTGCAACATTATGTTTGAGCTCCTGGTCGAGGCGCTCGCGGATCTGCCGGCTCGTAAGGTATTTGCCCTCCTTGCCCGCAAATGGCGATTTGTTCACCTGGAACGTCATGCTGATGGTCGGCTCGTCAATTGTCAGTGGCGGAAGCGCTTCCACCTGATCGCGGGGACCCAGGGTATCGGATATCTTCAGATTACTGATGCCGCTGAAAACCACGATATCACCGGCGCCCGCAGTATCGACACGTACACGCTCAAGACCAAAAAAACCAAACAGCTCGAGCAATCGTGCATTTCGCGTATTGCCATCTTTGTCGATGATGCTGACGGGCATGTTCGTTTTTGCTGAACCGCGCGATATACGACCGATACCCAGTACACCAATGTACGGATCGTAGTCCAGACTCGACACCTGCAATTGAAAAGCTGCGGTTTCATCAACAACCGGTGCTGGCACATGCTCAATAATGGCCTCAAACAATGGCGTCATATCACCATCGCGCACATCCGATTCTGTGCCCGCATAACCACCGAGTGCAGACGCATAAACAATAGGGAAATCCAGCTGCTCATCGGTCGCGCCGAGCCGGTCAAACAAGTCGAATGTCTGGTCGAGTACCCAGTGGGGTCTTGCAGCATCGCGGTCTATCTTGTTTATCACAACGACCGGCGTAAACCCGTGCTCGAAAGCCTTTTGAGTGACAAAGCGGGTTTGCGGCATGGGCCCATCGACCGCATCCACCAACAGCAGCACGCTGTCGGCCATTGACAGCACACGCTCTACCTCACCACCAAAATCGGCATGACCCGGTGTATCGATAATATTGATGCGCCAGTCCCGCCAGCGTATGGCCGTGTTCTTGGCCAGGATCGTAATCCCGCGCTCGCGCTCCAGGTCGTTTGAATCCATAACCCGGTCAGGCAACTGCGCACGCGCATCCAGTGTGCCGGACTGGCGCAGCAACTGGTCTACGAGCGTGGTCTTGCCATGATCGACATGCGCGATGATGGCAATGTTTCTGAGGCGATCTGCGCCTGACATATCAGGACCTGTGTGTGCAAAAGGTCGCGCATTATAGAGGTAGCGTCAGCCAAGATACAGCCTTTGCCTGACACATATGGATGTATGTTTTGGCTCGTCTATACTCAGGCAAACAAACAGGGAGAGAAGCATGCTTGGTAAATCGATTAAGTATCTGATATTTATAATGATATTGGCAATTCCAGGGTGGTCTGGTGCCGATACACTGAAAAGAATTGCGAAATCGGGCGAAATCCGCCTCGGTTATCGTACAGACGCGTTTCCACTCGCGTTCAATGATGCAACGGGTCAGGCGGCCGGTTACTCGGTGGATCTGTGCCGGCGAATAGCGGCGGGTGTCAAGGAACATCTGAATCTGAAAGATCTCAAGTTGTCCTTTGTGCCATTAGAGTCCGAAGACCGGATCGCTGCGATCACCGGTGACAAGGTCGATATTGAATGCGGTTCCTCGACAATTACCCTGTCGCGTATGGAAAAGGTCGACTTTACCTTGATGACTTTTGTAACAGGCGGCAGCCTGATAACCCGCGCGGGTGCTTGCATTAGAGCGACCACCGATTTGTCGGGCAAATCTGTTGCGGTTATCAAGGGCACAACAACCGAATCAGCGCTCAACGAATATCTCAGCGCCAACCTGATCGATGCCAAAGTGGTGCAAGTCGCAAACCGCGAAGAAGCGATGAAACAAGTGGATGCCGACCAGGTAAACGCCTTTGCATCAGATCAGATTGTTTTGATTGGTCTATTGATGAAATCTGCGAATCCAAACCAGTATTCAGTCAGCCCGGATCTGTTTTCCTTTGAACCGTACGGTCTGATGGTGAAACGTGACGACTCGGGTTTTCGCCTTGTTGCCAATCGCGCGCTTGCGCAAATCTATCGCACGGGTCAGTACCAGGATTTGTATGGCAAATGGTTTGGCCGCTCGGGCGTCCGGCCGTCACCAATTCTTGTAGCGATGTATCGCGTACAGGCATTACCGGAATAAGACAGCGCGAAAGATCAGTTTTCCGGGATATCGGGGTCAGAGACCGATTTTTCGCGTAGCTGTCTGGCGGCTTCATAATTGCCGGATCGCTGGTGCAGATTAACCAGTGTCGCGACAACGGATGGATCGTCCGCGGTCGCGGCGCGGGCACCATCCAGGACTTCGATCGCCTCGCCGGTCCTGCCCTGGGCGTCGAGTGCCAGTGCATATCCAATGACATAGGCAGGTTCGCTCCCGTCGAGTTCTGCGGCTGTCCGCAGCTCGCCAAATGCCGAATCGATTTTCCCCTGCCTGATCAACAATAGCCCCAGCACATGGTGCAGCGCGGGTTGTTGTGGCTGACGATCAATTGCGTCGCGCAACAAAATCTCACCGTCTGCATCACGGTTTCTGGCTCTGTACAGATCTGCGAGATTTACATAGCCCGGTACAAAAACCGGGTTGAGCGTAATCGCAGTTTTGTAGGCATCCTCGGAATCACTGCTGCGGCCAATATTGCGATAAAGGTTTCCGAGATTAATATGCGCCTCTGGCCGCTCGGAATTAACCAGCTGCGCATCCACATATTCCTGCATGTTGCGGGACATAAGGGGCTGGATATCGGCGGGCAATCCGGAAAGACCAAATTGCGCCAGTATTGAAACTGCAGACAACCGCACAGCCTTGACAGGGTCATCCAGCATCCGGGCCGAAATCTCCCTTTGCACCCGTGGATCGACCATTCTCAATGACTCCATACCGGCCCAGCGCAGCAAGGCGTTGTCAGACATGAGCAACCCGGAGATCGCAGCGCCGGCGTCGCTGTTGCCTTGCGAATACAAGCGCTGTGCGGCAGTCGCCCTGACCAGCGCAGGCACCGATGCATCAGTAACCAGCGACAAAACAATATCCTGCTTGTTTGCGGATCCTTCTGCGGTGGCGGCCAGCCTTTCAGACCAGTGAGAAGTCACAGATACTTCGCCAGGCGAGGATCGCGGGATACGAATACTGTGATCGTTGCGCGCATCGATTTGCATGTAATCCGTGGTCGGCATATGGCAGCCGATGCAATCCGGCGAGCTACTTTGATGATGGTCAGCAATGGCGGAAGACAAGTTCTCCACAACATGGCATTGCGCGCAAACTGCGTTACCGGGCGCACGTAATTCAAGGCTGTGCGGGTTGTGGCAATCACTGCAACTTACGCCCTTTTGGTGCATACGGCTTTGCAGGAAGGATCCGTATACATAAACCTCATCGAGAATCCGGCCGTCCG
>CBDUSC010000156.1:0-5035 GCA_965369735.1 uncultured bacterium | reverse complement strand
TAGGCCAGCCAGCGGCCATCGATGTTCTTGCGCATGACCATCTGACCACCAATTTGCTCCAGATCATAAACATACGCTCTGCTGATCCAGAAACCGTCGATACTGTCATCACGGGCTCCACCGATAATCGTCGAACCGGATATGCTTGTAGGCGAAAAAAACCTGCTAGGTTCGCCATCAGATGGCAGCAGTTTGGCGATCTCCGTCCAGACACCGTTGATATCGCGCTGAAAAAGGTAACCGGCGCCGGATTTCGGGCCGTTGGCTTCGTGCCAAATCGTTCCAACTACGGCGTGATCACCCGAAATCGAAACACTGGTACCGAATTGATCCTTGTCGCCGAGATCCGAGGCGATAAGCTGCGCCTGCTCAAGGAAATTGCCGTTGACATCCCGCGCAAATACATACGCCGATCCGGGTTTGGCCTGGTTTAGAGCTTGGGGCCCCGGTGCACCGCTCACAATGGAACCATCGGAAATTTCTACGTCGTTACTGAAAAAGACGTCATTCAGATTCGAATCCGACGGAAAAATTATATCCATTTCGGCCCAGGCATCCTGGGCATCGCGTTCGAAAACATAAATCGCGCCACCACCACCGGCATTGCCATGCGCAAGCGCACCGGCAACGACAGTATCGCCCTCGATATCCACCGCAAGACCCATCCATGGCCCGCTTTGTTGCGCAACTCCATCAGATGGCAGCAATTTTTCCTGCTGGCTCCAGTTACCCTGACCATCGTCCACATAGACATAGACGGCACCCGTATTCGATGCGTTGTTGATCAGGGTACCTGCTTCATCATCGAACCGTGCGCCGACAACAATTGTGTCACCATCAATGGCGACGGCACTACCATAAAAATCGACGATTCCGTTGCCATCGGTCAGTTTCTGCTGCTGACTCCAGATGCCGTCCACGTCACTGGTAAAAACATAGGCGGCCTCATCAGCACCAATGATGGCGCGATTACCATCTATATCCAGCGATTGCCCGAAGTGAAGACCACAGGCGTTGTCGTCAGCCACAAGTTTCGAGTGCTCATTCCAGGCGCCTTCGGTATCGCGGACCATCACGTACACCGCACCAGATGGACATGACATGGCAAATCTGTCAGCGTCCCGATCAAGGATTGTACCCAGCATTAACATGTCGCCGGACACCGCGCTGACGTCCCAACCGATATCACCTGGAGGAGAATCGTCGCCATCAAAAAACAACTTGACGGATTCGGTGATGGTGGCCGCATGGCTGACGCCGGACACAAGCAGCCCGACGATCCAAATCGCGACAAAAACCGATTTCGCACAGCTGAAAATTATTGTGCGACAAACATTTCTTGATTGGCCCATGCAACATGCCCCCGTTGCGTACTCCAGTATCGCCCATTTTGGCATGCAAATACGGGGAAATTCGCAAAAAAACGCCTGCTGCGATGCGACTGATCTATTATGTTTATAGAACATACTGTACGAATTCATATACAGGCCGTACGCACGCGGAGACTTCCATGAAACCCAATAAGAACAACTATGATTCATTTGCCGCGCTGGCAGTGTTGACACTGTTATTCGGAATATGCGGCAGTGCAATGGCGCAAACATCCCAGGATCTCGACTACGTCATATTCACCAAGCTGACGATTGGGCAGGTTATTGAACTTCGCGAGAATTTCAAAGAAGGCAGAGATACGGAGAGAAGGTATGACAGCCTGCTGTTTGCTTATGTCGCCGGTACACGGGACGGCATGGCAAAAGCTGCCGGGCAACGCCGTGGAAAACGTGCCGATGGTTCTTTCGACAAAGCGTTCGCCGACAATGTCGAAAGGTGCATGTCGGCCCCGCACCCACGAGACATCATGGACGAGTTGTATTCCAGCGTCGATGAACCGGGGTTCAAGGACCTTGCGCTATCCACCTGGCTGCACGCAAAACTTGCAAACTCTGATTGCTGAGTTAAGACGCAAACTGTATGGATGACCTCCTCTGGATCGGCCCGGCACTGATCGCCGGGATACTGGCGGTACGCTTTGGGCTGCCACCCATGGTGGGCTATTTGCTGGCCGGATTCGCACTGAATTTCTCCGGTGTCATCGATCACGACCGCCTGGCCATGATCGGTAATCTCGGTGTAACGCTGTTGTTGTTCACCATCGGCCTCAAGCTGGATCTGCGATCGCTGCTACGCCCGGTCATCTGGGCGGGCACCACCTTGCACTCGCTCATTGTTATCTCGCTGTTTGGCACCTTGCTCTACTGGCTCAGCCTCGCCGGACTAAAAGCGTTCGCCGGCGTGGATATCAAAATCGCGATGCTCATCGGTTTCGCGCTGAGCTTTTCCAGCACGGTATTTGCCGTCAAGACCCTGGAAGACAAAGGCGAGTACCAGTCCGGATATGGTCAAACTGCAATTGGCGTTCTGATCATGCAGGATATTTTTGCCGTGGTATTCCTCGCCGCCTCCACCGGCAAGCTGCCATCGGTCTGGGCCCTGGCGCTGCTTGCATTGATCCCGGCGCGATTTGTGCTCATGCACCTGATGAGCCGTGCCGGCCGTAGCGGCGAGTTGCAGACTCTTTATGGAATTGCGCTGGCATTTGGCGGCTATGCGCTGTTTGATGCGGTCGATATCAAAGGCGATCTGGGAGCGCTTATCATCGGTTCCTTGCTTGCGTCGCACCCGCTGGCGGGTGAAGTCTCGAAGCGACTGCTGGGCTTCAAGGATCTGTTGCTGGTCGGTTTTTTTCTCAGCATCGGCATGTCGGGCACGCTATCGGTATCGGCCATTGTGATTGCACTGGGTCTGAGTGTGTTGGTGGTCTTCAAGGTCGGTTTGTTCTTTGCGCTATTCACGCGTTTCAAAATGCGCGCACGTACATCGACTCTGTCGTCTTTGATATTGGCTAACTACAGCGAATTCGGTCTCATTGTCGGCGCCATCGCAGTCGCAAACGGCTGGTTGACCGATGACTGGCTGGTCATTGTAGCTTTGGCGCTCACAATGACCATTATTATGGCGGTACCCATCAATATGCGCGCCGCTCGCATATACGAATCGATCAAGGAAAGCGCCAAAATATTGGAAACCCGGTCGATGCTGCCCGAGGACGAACCGGTCAGCACAGGAAACGCAAAAATTGCAGTAGTCGGCATGGGCCGTTTGGGAACCGGCGTTTATGACACCCTGCTACCGGATTACGGCGATCTCCTCATCGGCATCGACATTGACGCTGAGACCGTCACGCAACATTTGGCGGCTGGTCGAAACGTTATCCAGGCAGACGTTACCGACGATGAACTTTGGGAACGTGCAACGGGAACCACTATCGAGGTTGCAATTCTCGCACTGGAAAAACACGCAGAAAACCTGGGTGTAGTACAAAGAGTCCACAGCAGAAACCGCCAGGCAAAACTGTTTGCGATTGCCGGCCACCCCGAAGAAGTCGCCGAGCTCATAGAAGCCGGTGCTGAAGCCGCCTGGGATCTTTACTCAGAGGCGGGTACCGGTCTTGCGGAAGAAGTGATCGCTTACTACAAAAAAGAAAAACCGGAGTCTGGCTAACTCTCGTACTCGTCATGGCGTCTGATCCAGGCCATGGGGAAGTCCAGCTTGTCTTCGTCCCTGCCCATTGGCGTCATATCGAGGTAATGATAGGCACCGATCAGGCGATCCAGCCCGCGCGCATAGGTCGAATACGTATGGTACACATCGCCGTTTTCGTCTTTGTAAAAAACACTTGCGCCCGGGCCTTCGATACTCGGAAACCTGACACCATCACGGTAGTTGTAATAAACACCGTCTTCGGTTTCTTTCTCCGTGAAGGAAACATCGTAGTCGGTGTTGAAATCAGTGCCGTATGAGGATACCCATTTGAAGTCCCACGCCATGCGTTTTCTATAGGCCTCGGTTTTCTCAACAGTAGCATTGGATACGGCGACAAATGTCACATCGCGTTGGCGCAGATGCGCCTGCATGCCGTCAAAATGATCCGCAAGATAAGAACATGCCGGGCAACCACCACTGTCCCAGGATTCGTGCAACATGAAATGATACACAATGAGCTGGCTGGCATCGCCGAACAGATCGACCAGTGTTTGTGACCCATCGGCGGTATCGAAGACATATTCTTTTTCGATTTTTACCCACGGCAGCTCACGCAACTCCATTGCCAGTGCATCGCGCTGCCGATCAAAGGCTTTTTCTTTTTCAAGGTGAGCCAGTCTCGCTTTTAGCCACTCTTCTTTGGAAACAACTTTGTGCTCGGCCATTTCATGTCCTCATTCCGGGTTATTCATAGCATTTCCGTCAGCCGCAGGATGCTGTTTTCATCAGCGTCATAAAACCGCAAATACGATCCGGCCACAACCATGCGCTGACCATGATCCAACGCATCAAGAAAACGCCTTTCCTGCTCCATGACCGCGGCAGAACAGCCGCGCTCTGTCACGGCTATTCCTTTTACACCATAGCGCTCGCCAT
Organism: uncultured bacterium; assembly: GCA_965369735.1. Taxonomy (GTDB): domain Bacteria; phylum Pseudomonadota; class Gammaproteobacteria; order Steroidobacterales; family CBDUSC01; genus CBDUSC01. Next base: position 556 of record CBDUSC010000156.1, on the reverse strand, counting down.
TGAACCAGACTTGAGCAGAGTACTGGTTGCAGCCGGTGTTGCCGGATATGCGGCCGGCCTCCGGGAATACTATTGTCGTCTGGGCAAAATCGATGACACCCCGCCCGCCAATATCCTCAACCAGCCATGTCGTGCCCGCGAGATCTTTTGCCGTGCCCTCGCGTTCAAAACACGAGCTGACCGCCGCCAGCATTAGTGCGGCGGCAAAAAGACGCATCAGCTTATTTGTATTGCTTCCCATGTTTGATCACGAGGTCGACATGTTGCAGCAAAGATATATATCGCAGTACATCGCCATCTACGGCGATGATGTCCGCGTACTTGCCCTCGCTCACCGTACCGTAGTCATCGCTGACACCCATCGCTACGGATGGCCAGTAGGTCGCGGCGCGTATCGCTTCAAACGAGCTAACGCCCAGCCGGTTTACCCAGATATCGAGTTCATGCCAGGTCGAGTAGCTGTGAAACTTCATCGGTATGCCGCTATCGGTGCCAATCAGCATCACGACACCGGATTCGCGAAGCTGGTTGAACTTGCGCGCAAGCGTAATCCGTC
>CBDUSC010000155.1:0-5047 GCA_965369735.1 uncultured bacterium | reverse complement strand
CGGGTACTGTCGGCGTTTTCCTGACCGATGCACCATCGGATGATTTTGCGGCGATTCTTTTGACGATATCGTCGGTGGAGTTGTTATGTGATGCTGGAAAATTCGAAATCTTTTCCGGTTCCAAGACTGTCGATCTGCTGATGCTGCAGAATTTTTACGACATGCTGGCGCTGAGCAGCGACGTACCCGCGGGTTTTTGCTCCAAGATTCGGCTTTACCTGGAAGAAATTGAACTACTGGTCAAAGACGACGACGGCAATATTATCGACACGGTATACCCGGACTTGCCCGCAAATGGAAAGCTGGATCTGAACCCGCGCGAGAAATTCGAGATTCGCGCAGACTACGCCCTGATGATTGAAATTGATGTTGATGCAGAAAAATCAATTCATATCGTCGGGACCGGTAACGGCGAATACAAGTTCAGACCCGTAGTCTTCGTGGATATCATTGAGTCGGTTATCACCGACGGTTTTGTCCGTGTGCATGGTGTCATTGCCGACATCGCATTTGATCGCTTCTTTTTCCAATTGTGCGAAGTCGATGTCTTCGTCGCACACGATGAAGACTTCTGCCTGGTCGTCAATGTATTTGGCGACGTTGCCATCTTTGATGAAGAAGGTAATGCCATCGAGTTCATGGATCTTGAAGTGGGTGACGAAGCCACGGTCATCGGTTTTGCAACGGTGGTCAATGAACCTGTAATGGCAGCCCATCACGGTAACGGATCCCATGACAGCGATTCCGATAGTGACTCGGATTCCGACAGCGATTCGGATTCCGATAGCGATTCCGATTCCGATTCCGACTGCGACGCAGACAGCGATACGGATAGTGATTCCGATTGTGACGGCGGTCCTGGTTTCCCGCCGCAGATCCAGATCGATGCAATCGCAATTCTGCTGGGCCCGGATGGTAACTACATACAGCTCAATGGCACCGCGTTATCAGGCGTAGATGGCGACACTGGCGCCTTTGATTTCCAGATTGACCCGGGCCAGGGCTTTGGAGAGGGCTCGCGCGTCGATGTGGTGGTCATGGATACTACCCGCATATTCAACGACGAGTTCGAGGAGCTTGACGAGTCTGCAATCAGCCTTGGCACAATAGCCACGGTCGAAGGCATGCTGCTGCTCTCGGATGTTGACCCGGATATGCTCAAATCAGTGCTTATCCTGATCAGGGAAGAAGGCAGCGATCTTGCTCAGCTCAATGGCGAAATCACCAAAATTGATCAGGATACCGAGACCTTCGAAATCGACGTCGAGGGTGACCCACGCTGTGTTGAGATGGCCGATGACAGCCACATATTCCTGATTACCGAGGATGAAGTTGGCACAACCAGCCGGGAAATTTTGTTCAAAGATCTGAAGATCGGTTTCCTGACCGCAAACTTCGGTGAGTTCGATGACGACCCCTGCTTTGATGCAAGCGTTGTTATAGCTTTTGCCCCGAAAGAATAAAGGCTAATGCAACCGGGCCGCACCATTTATGGTGCGGCCCGGTTTTTTTATGGGTCTGGTGTATCCGACTCAAGCTCCCTGGCAAGCGCGCGTGATGCAAAACGTGTGATTAACAACAGCACAATAACAACCGCCGTCACCTCGGCAAGGATTACCCGCCAGTCTCCGGCAAATTCCTCGGCCTGCGAGCTCAGGCTCCTCAGGTTCGTAACCGTCGTACCTACAACTACATACAGGGAGATCATCGGTACAGACCCGAGAGCGGTACCCAGTGCATAGTCCCGCATATAGACTTTTGTCAAACCAAAGGCATAGTTGAGAATATTGTACGGGACCATAACCGCCAGGCGCACCAGCAATACGATTTTGAAACCGCTGCCGTGTATGGCGTGATCCAGTGTCACGAACTTTGGATGGTTCTCGATCCTTTTTTCTATCCAGCCGCGCGCTTGTGTCCGGCCAATCCAGAACGTCAGGTTTGCCGCAAGCTGGTATACCAGCCAGGTAAGAAGAGCACCCTTCCACAGACCAAAAAGGAAACCGCCGGCTACCATCAATATGAAAGTCGGCATCATGAACAATACTGCACCACCGATCATGGCGGCATAGACCAGTTCGGCCACCCCCGGGTTGGCCCGCATCCAGCGAATTGCGTCGGTGATCCATTGGGCAAACGGTGCGTAGACGACAAGCAATGCAATCGCGACAACTACCAGCAACAAGATGATTGCCCGCTTGCCCGTCACGATATGATTCCCTCCCTGGCTGTTTTCGATACTGTCTCAGTGCACGCCGATGGCGCCATATACCTCGTGGCTGTTATACAGCACACCATCCTTGATGACTATTTCCACCTTGCGTATATCACTCATGTTCTCCAGCGGGTTGCCATCGATCAGCACAACATCAGCAAGCATACCCGGCCTGATCGCCCCAAGCCTGTCATCACGACCCATGACTTTTGCAGCGCCCAGTGTCGCAATATAGAGCACATCCTGGTTCGGGATGCCCGCCTGCGAATACAGCTCCAGCTCGCGGTGCATGGCAAAACCTGCCATTGCATCGGTGCCTGCCACGATGGGTATTCCCTGTTCATGCATATGTGCAATGACATCGAGCATGCGTTCAAATGCAGCCTGCGCGCGGTCCTCGCGGCCATCGGGCGCCGGAATACCACCGCCGCGCATGCCACGCTGAACCTGTGGCGGCAAGCGGTCGATAATGGCTGCAAAACCGGCCGGATCTTCCCCCGGTCTCGATGTAATCAGCTCTTCGAACACCATCACCGTTGGGTCGTATACAACACCGTTGTCCTTTATGAGTTTTACAAATGCCTTGACCTCATCTGAATCGAGATCAAGATCGGCGCCACGTTTTGCCACTTCGGTGAATCGCGCGGGCGTGCGCGTATCGCCGACGTCCTTGTAGAAATTCAAAAAGAACATATTGATGTGCTGAATCTCGTCGTACCCGGACCTGATCGCGTCCTCAGCCCACATGTTTGCCGGTATGTGGCCGCTGACACGCATCCCGCGATCATGCGCGCCATCAACTATGAACGGCACAAGATCGACTTTTATGGAGCTGTAAATCTTGATTTGCTCATAACCGTTTTCCTTGTACCGGTCCAGCCAGGTGGTCACTTCTTCTTCTGTATCCACCAACGCCTGGGTTGGGCCCGCAAACGGACCCGGTCCATCAAGAATGCCAGCAAGAACGACTCTTGGGCCAACGGCATCACCCTGATCCCAACGCTTTTTCAAATCCAGCAATGCATCGGGGTCGTTTGCCAGATCGCGTGCGCTGGTGACACCTGCTGCGATATTCAGTGGACCGTCGATAGACGACAAATGCGAGTGCATGTCCCACATGCCCGGTATGAGCGTTTTGCCCTTTGCGTTGATCACATCGGCTGTGGCTGGAATGCCGATGGTTGAATCAATACCCATCGCGGTGATGGTGTTTCCTTCAATCACGACGGTCTGATCCACAAGCATGCGCCGGTTTTCTGTATCGAAAACATTGACGCGTGTAAACGCCAGTCCATTGTCCAACGACTTGCCCAGCAGTTTTGCCATGGTTTTTTCGCGTTCGGCCGCCGTCTTGCGTTGTATGGCCATCAGCTGATCCCGCACACCGGTCTCGCCATCAGGGCCATCAGGCAAAATCGAGAGCCAGCCGCCAACAATTGCGAACAGACTGCCATCCGGGTTCAGCCATACGACCTGCGGCTCATAATCCAGACCTGTGATGGCATACTGTTTCAGGGTGCGTTGATCCTTACCAATCAGCAGATCTACATCGCCAACATGCTCGAGCTCGGCACGGCCTGCTGGCAGCAGAGCAACGGATCCATCGTCATCGTTCAACAACATCTGTGCCAGCAACGCACGTTCATACGGCGTACCGTTGTTGCTGAGAAAAAACGCGGTTTCTGGCAGTTCAACCTCGCCCTTTTCCGTGGTGCTGGACCAGCGAGCCGTATTGCCATTGATACCGAAGGTCTCGTCTATGGGTCCCTTGACATAGTTGTTGCCGGTATTCGCGATGCTCAGCGGGATACCCTTGTCATCGAGCCTGATCACCGAATCGATCGCCGGGCCGCGGCCGCGATCCGTGTATTCGAAATGGATCCTGACATTTTTATCGTCCACCTTGTCGACCCGCATTTCTCCCGCGACATTACCAACAAGAATGACGGTATAGGTATCCTGCGCTGTCGCGGACAAGGACAAGGACAACAGGCCCATCAATACGACAAAGACTCCTTTGTGGATCATTTCAACACCCCGTTTTGTTATTTGTTGGCGGCTATCCAGGATTCGATGTGCTCGCGCATCATCCACAAAGGTATGGTTCCGTTCTCGAGCAGCCTGTCGTGAAATTCCCTGATATCGAACGCGTCGCCCAGCTCCTTCTCGGCTTGCTCGCGCAAGGCAAACATCTCCAGCGCCCCCGAATCATAGGCGGTGAGCTGCCCGGGCAGGATCGCGATTCGATCCACCATTTGCTGGCCGCGTTCCGCACTGAAACGGCCCGACTCATTCATGAAATCGATCGCCTGCTCGCGGCTCCAGCCCATGATATGAATACCGGGGTCAACCACCATGCCACGCGCAGGCCAGGCACGACGCGTGATCAACGCGGTCTCCGTTTCATACAAACCCATTTCCTCGGCAAGTGCCTCCGAATAACGCGCCCAGCCTTCTACAAAACCGGAGTTGAACGCCAGTTTTGTAACAGGGTGCAAGCCCCCCAGATCCATTGCGATCGCGATCTGCAAATGATGCCCGGGATAGGCTTCGTGCACGGCGGTGATTTCGGCGCCGCCACGTTTTTGGCCTTCCGGCTCAAAAAGATTGATGCGATAGACACCGGGTTCGTCCCCGTTTGGAGCCTCATATCGTGAACTGACACCGGTACCATCCTGGTACGCCGGGTAGGGTTCGACAACGACGGGCCGCTTTGGCAACGAGCCAAACCAGTCAGGCATGAGTCCTTCGGTACGCTCAACCATCAGCCGGGAAAACTCCAGCACCTGCTCGCGCGTTTCAAACCGGTTATCCGGGTCATCCTGCACATGC
>CBDUSC010000154.1:0-5051 GCA_965369735.1 uncultured bacterium | reverse complement strand
TGAAATACCTGATCAGGCTGAGTTGATTATTGTTGTCGGCGGTGATGGCAGCATGCTGCGTGCCACGCACCTTGTCGCAGGTCGCGATGTCCCGCTGCTGGGTATCAACCGTGGCCGACTGGGGTTTCTCGCCGATGTCACACCGGATCAGGCGGTAGAGCATGTTGGTCAGATTATCGCGGGCAACTATGAATCTGAATCGCGGTTGATGCTGGAAGCCTATTTGATGGATGGCGATTCCAAAATCGCAAGCTGTGTCGCGCTCAACGATGTCGTGATGCAACGTGGCAATACCGGTCGCATGCTCGATGTTGAAACCTGGATCGACGGCAGATTCGTCAACACGCACGGCGGCGATGGGCTTATCGTTTCGACCGCCACCGGCTCTACCGCATACGCGTTGTCCTGTGGGGGGCCGATAGTCGACCCATCTCTGGATGCATTGCTACTGGTCCCAATCTGCCCGCATACCTTGAGCGACAGGCCCATTGTCGTTCCAGCAAGCTCGCACATAGAGATCGGACTTCGGGCCGACAAAGGCGGCGCACAGGTGACCTGCGACGGAAGACCAATGGGTGAAATAAATGCGGGTCAAAAGCTGCGCGTATGTGCCGCGGAACGGCGGGTCAACATGATTCACCCGGCCGGTTACGATTATTTTCGTGTGCTGCGATCCAAGCTGCACTGGGGTCGCCGTAACCATGATCTGGAGCATGAGTAAGCGTTCATAAATCATGCTGGAAAACATCCATATCCGCGATTTCGCTATTATCGACGAAACAGACCTGGAGCTTGGCACCGGAACGACGGTTTTGACCGGAGAGACGGGGGCCGGCAAATCCATACTGGTTGATGCATTGGGACTCGTATTAGGCGACCGCGCCGATAGTGCAGCGGTACGACATGGTTGCAAACGTGCCGAAATCAGCGCCAGTTTTTCGATTTCTTCCATGCAGAACGTTGGCACATGGCTTGCGGATCATGATCTCGACAGCGATGGCGACTGCGTTTTGCGCCGGGTGATCAACGCCGATGGCGGATCCAGAGCGTATATCAATGGACAGCCGGTACCGTTGCAGAGTATGCGCAAACTGGGTCAGCAACTGGTCGATATCCATGGCCAGCAGGTACACCAGTCACTGGTGCGCGCCTCCATCCAGCGAGATCTGCTGGATACCCATGGCCAGCATGGCGAATTATGCATGAAACTCGCTGAGGCTTTTTTTGAGTGGCGGGAAACCCGGGACCGGTGGCTGGAGATCAGCACCGCCAGAGACGATCGGTTGGAAAAACGGGATTTGCTGCGATACCAGGTCAGCGAACTGGAAGCACTGGATTTGTCTGCCGACGAGCTTGATACGCTTGACCATGAACACCGCACCCTTGCCAACAGTGGTCGACTGGCTCATGGAGTTGAGGAATCGTTGCAGAGTCTTTTTGACGACGATAACAACGCGGTGCAACGCCGGCTGGCAAGTATATCGGCAAATCTTGCCGATTTGAGCACGATAGATAACCGGCTCGAGGAAACGGCAAAACTGGTCACCGAAGCGGAAATCCAGGTCTCGGAGGCGGCCGACAATCTGCAGCGATATTTATCATCCATGGATACCGACCCGGCGCGTCTTGAATGTGTGGAATCGCGTCTCGCAGCGATACAGGATCTTGCACGCAAGCACCACGTGGAAGCCCGCGAGCTGCTGCCCCGCTTTCAGAAACTCCGGACCGAGCTCGACCAGCTGGAGCACATCGATGAAGAAATCGATGATATGCAGGCGGAGCTGGATAGAATTCAGACACAATATGCGGGGCTGGCCAAAAAACTTGGCGAAAAACGCAAAAAAACCGCGAAGGCCCTGGCCGCGGATGTCAGTACCGTGATGCAGAGACTCGGCATGCCGGGTGGAAAATTCGATATCCGTGTCGAGCATGATGCTGACGCAGAATATTCGGCGAATGGACTGGATCTGGTTGAATTCCTGGTCAGTACAAATCCTGGCGAACCGCCAAAATCGCTGCGAAAGGTCGCATCGGGTGGTGAGTTATCGAGAATCAGCCTTGCGATACAGGTAGTGGCCGCAGATGCAACGCGTATTGCAAGCCTGGTATTCGACGAAGTCGATGCAGGCATCGGCGGTGGTGTTGCTGAAATTGTCGGCAGGCGTTTGCGCAATCTCGGTGACAGCCACCAGGTATTGTGTGTCACTCATCTGCCTCAGGTAGCCAGCCAGGCCCACCATCATTTTCGCGTCAGCAAACTGACGGACGGAAAAACCACACGCACCACGCTACACGCAGTCAGAGATAATGAACAAGTCGAAGAACTTGCACGAATGCTCGGTGGCATCGATATCACCGAGAAAACCCGCGCGCATGCGCGAGAAATGATTGCCCAGGCAGACTCGGCCCAGGCACCCTCAAAACAATAGAAAAAATTCGTTATTTGGAACCTGTTTTACCTGCGCAGCTTTCCTTGTTACAGCGCCCATAGAGAATCAGCGAATGGTCGGTGATTTCAAAATCATGTCTTTGCGCAATTTTGTTCTGTCGTTCTTCTATGGTTTCATCCACAAACTCAATCACGCGACCACATTCGACACACACCAGGTGATCGTGATGCGCTTTGTCATCCAGCTCAAACACTGAGTGACCACCTTCAAAGTGATGTCGCGCAACCAGGCCAGCCGTTTCGAACTGGGTAAGAACCCTGTACACGGTCGCCAGACCAATTTCCTCGCCCGTGCTGAGCAGCGCTTTGTATATGTCCTCCGCGCTGAGGTGGCGCTCCTTGCTCGCATCCAGAATCTCAAGGATTTTCAGGCGCGGTACGGTAACTTTCAGACCAGCTTGCTTGAGATCAGTGCCTTGCACGGATCAAACCTCTCAGGGAAATGGCTGTCCAACAGCCGGGAATGGTTTAATATGCGCTGCCTATTATCGCGCAGATGGCGGCTGCTAACCAGCCATCGCCAGATAGAATAACACTTCAGGAGCACCGTGAGCACAGCATGAAACCTATCTTTGTGGCCCTGGTTTTTGGCCTCCTGGTGGCCAGCAGCGGGTGTGTATACCGCATCAATATTCAGCAGGGTAACCTGCTGGAAGAAGATATTGTGTCCCAAGTCAGGCCCGGCATGACCCGCAGCCAGATACGCTTCCTGCTGGGCACTCCAATGGTTGAAGACAGCTTTCACTCGAACCGATGGGATTACGTGTACTACTTCAAGCTGGGAAAAAGCAAAAAGGCATCGCGCCAGCGACTGGTCGTTTTCTTTGACGAAGATATCGTCAGTGATGTCATCCGTGAGAAATCCACCGAAATAGAAATTGAAAGCGAAGGCCGCAGCATCTTGCGCGGAATCTGATCAGCGCGGCGGAGCTTTGTTCTTCTCCTCACTCTGGTCCTAGCTTTGGCGCCCCATGGATTTGCCTTCGAGCGCAAGCTTGCGACGCACCTCCTTCGGATCCGCAAGCAATGGTCGATAAATTTCGACTCTGTCTCGTTCCTTCAATTCCTGATCCCGATTTACAACATGACCGAATATCCCGACATCGGCGGTATCAGGATCAATCTGCGGAAACCGCTGGCAAATTCCCGATTTCTCGATAGCCTGCGCGACCGTGGTTCCAGGCGGTACGTTGACCGGCATTACGATTTGTTGCCCGGGTGTCGCATAAGCAATTTCTACCGAAATTGTGACGCCTTCATCAATCATTTTGACGATCCATAAACGGATCGGGCTCTGTTCGAAAACGCATCGACCAGCGAATTGCAAATCTCCTCAAACACAGCACCAAATGCAAAAGACATGATCCGATTATCCAGGTCAAACCGGATATCCAATATGACCTTGCACCCCGTGTCACCCAATTGCGTGAACTCCCAGGAGCCATCCAAAGATTTGAACGGACCGTCAACCAATTGCATGTCTATGCGCTGATCGACTTGCAGTGTGTTGCGTGTCCTGAACGTTTTTCTAATACCACTTTTATACAGCTCGATACTGGCCGTCAATTGATTATCACCGCGTTCGTGTATGCCGGCAGACCGGCACCATGGAAGAAATTGTGGATAGGACTCAATATCGTTTATCAACGCATACATTTGCGCTGCGGAATATGGGACAAGTGCGCTGCGTTGCACATGGGTCATATGTGAATCCCGATCTCGGCCCGGGCATACCGCCCCTAGAAACTGATCATCTTTGATACCAGACCGCCGGTCAGCGCTTCGATAAATACGAGAATAACCGCCGCAGGTGCAACAAACCGCGCGAAAAAGCGCCATAACCTGTAGACAAGCCCGGTACCGCAATCAAGTTCCTCGGCAGTCGAATTACGACACATTACCCAGCCCGCAAAAACGGTGATCAGCAACCCGCCCAGCGGCAACATGATATTGCTCGCGACAAAATCTATGTTCTGGTAAATCGTGCCTTTCAGGAACGTGAAATCCTTGAGCAGATTATCAGAGAACACAGTTCCAAAACCCATCGCCCATATTATGGCGCCAACTACACTGGCTGCCTTCACACGCGACCAGCCGCGGCTTTCGACTATCCAGGCAACGGCCGGTTCAATCAGGCCGATACCCGATGTCCAGGCCGCAAAAGTCAGCAACACAAAAAATACAGTGGCAAATAGTATGCTGCCCGGCATGGACGAAAATGCCAACGGCAAGGTCTGAAAAATCAGCGTCGGACCGGCGCCAGCCTCAAGACCTGGACTGGCGAATACGATCGAGAAAACAATGAGCCCTGCGAGCAATGCGATCACCGTATCCGCGATAACAACGGAGATCGATGCATTGGTTATCGAGGTTCCTTCGGGCAGGTATGCGCCATAGGCCATTACAGCACCCATACCAACACTCAGGGTGAAAAATGCGTGACCCAGGGCAACCAGCACGCCCTCGGGTGTCAATGAACCCCAGCGAACGCCAAACATGAAATCCACGCTTTTTGCGAATGCGCCGGTGAACATCGAATAGATCAGCAAAACGATCATCAGGATCATAAGCGCAGGCATCATGAACCGGACTGCTCGTTCCA
>CBDUSC010000153.1:0-5067 GCA_965369735.1 uncultured bacterium | reverse complement strand
GTCACTCGCCTCGTCGTCCACCTCCGGGGCGATGATCACCTCGACAAACTGCTGATCGATGATCGCCTGTGCAGTTTTCGCATCGAGGCGCCGATTGAAAGCGATGATACCGCCGAATGCCGATGTTGCATCGGTGGAATATGCCTGTTTGTATGCCTGAAGGATGTCTTCGTCTACTGAAACGCCGCAGGGATTGGCATGTTTGACGATGACACAGGCCGGTTCATAAAACTGTTTGACACATTCCAGGGCTGCGTCGCCGTCCATGATGTTGTTGTAGGAAAGCTGCTTTCCCTGGTGCATCGTGGCGCTGCCCAACGAGGCCTTGTTCTGGTCGGGTTCGACATAAAATGCAGCGCGTTGATGTGGGTTTTCACCGTATCGCAAGTCCAGTGATTTTCTCAGGTTCAGCGTATACGTTTCCGGGAATCGTTCGGGGTCGTTGCTTTCCTCGAATTTGTTCAGATAACTGGTTACGACAGTGTCATATCGCGCTGTGTGTGCAAAAGCTTTGACCGAGAGTATGAACTGAACCTGATCCGAGATTGCGCCGTCGTTTGTACGCATGTCTCCAAGCACGGTCGCGTAGTCTTCGGGGTCGACCGCGACGGCGACATGATTATGGTTTTTTGCGGCCGCACGAATCATTGCGGGTCCGCCAATATCGATATTCTCGATGGCATCCGCCAGCGTGCAGCCCGGTTTGGCAATCGTTTCCTCAAACGGATACAGGTTGACGACCAGCAAATCGATGGGGTCGATACCGTGCTCGGCCATGACCTCGTCATCGATGCCGCGACGACCCAGCAGACCGCCATGGATTATCGGGTGCAGCGTTTTGACCCGGCCGTCCATGATTTCCGGGAAACCCGTGTAATCCGATACAGCCTTGATATCCAGGTCATTTTCCCGCAAGAGCGCAGCAGTACCGCCGGTTGACAGGATTTCCACGCCCATGTCCGCCAGGGTTTTTGCAAGCTCGACAATACCGGACTTGTCCGAGACGCTGATCAGCGCACGTTTGACAACATTCATAAGGCAATACGGCCCTTATTGCATCAGACCATAGTTTTTGAGTTTTTTTCGCAAGGTGCCGCGATTGATGCCCAGGATATCCGCCGCCTGGGTCTGATTGCCCTGGGCAAAATCCATTACGGCCTTGAACAACGGCTGCTCGACTTCCCGCATGACAAGATCATACAGATCCCCCGGCTTATGACCGTTCAGGGTCTTGAAATAGGTGCCGAGTGCTTTTTCAGTTACAGCGCGAAGTGTTTGGTTTTTCGCCGAATTGATTTTTATGCTGCTGTCTTTTTTTGCTTTTGTTTTTTTTTCTGGCCACTTTTCATGGCTGCCCCCGTTTATCACGCTGCCAAATCGTCCGTCTCCGCCAGTGCATCAAAATACGCGGCAGTTAATCGAAACTGTTCCGCAGCACTGTCTGTCCTGACAGCGATCTGACGATATTCGTCTCCACCCGGGCGCCCCTTGCAATACCACCCAAGATGTTTTCTCGCAATTCGCACACCCACGGCTTGCCCGTAAAAGCTGTACAAATTTTCCAAATGGCCGAGCATGATATCACGGACAGTCGACGTTTGGGGTTCGGATTTTTCGCGGCCGTGATGCAAAAAATATTCCACTTGCTGGAATATCCAGGGTCTACCCTGCGCGGCGCGACCGATCATAATTCCATCCGCACCGGTTATTTCGATGACCTGCGCAGCTTTTTGTGGCGTATCTATGTCACCGTTTGCAAATACAGGGATGTTGACTGCGTTTTTTACCTCGCGAATCGTTTCGTATTCGGCATCACCGGTAAATTTGCAGGCTCTTGTCCGCCCGTGAACGGCCAACGCAGAGATACCACTGCGTTCTGCGGATACCGCTATGCTGATCGCATTGCGGTTTTCCGGGTCCCAACCGGTGCGTATCTTGAGTGTCACAGGTACATCAACGGCAGCGACCACGGCATCCAATATACGGTTTACGAGGTTTTCATCCCGCATCAGGGCAGAACCCGCCGCTCGTTTGCAGACTTTTTTGGCCGGACATCCCATATTGAGATCGATAATTTGTGCGCCATGCTCGACATTCATGCGCGCCGCTTTGGCCATCATCGCGGGGTCGGCGCCCGCGATCTGCACAACCCGGGGTTCGGTTTCGCCGTTGTTATCAAGACGATGCCTGGTCTTGCGCGAATTCCACAATCGGGTTTCACTGGTGATCATTTCCGACGCGGCCAGACCGGCACCCAATGATTTGCACAGTTCGCGAAACGGCCTGTCAGTCACCCCGGCCATGGGCGCGAGTGCCAGATTGTTTCTGAGCCGATAGGGTCCGATGTTCATGGTTTGTATTTCCAGAGGATTACTGGCAGGCGAGGCCGCCTTTTCCATCCGGCAGGCAAATCTCAATGACAAAATTTGCTGCAGGTTCGCCATCGGGATCCACGACGGAAATATCGATATTGGCTGCTTCGAACGGGTTCATCATGTCAGTGTTGCTACCGGCGTTTTGGGGCTCTGCGAGGTATTGCGCCATCTGAAGATCCCTCACACCTATCTGGTCACCCCAGCGATCCAGTAACTTCAGTTTCAGTACCGGGAATGGCTGTGCAAAATCAGCGCTGTTTGTCAGCCGGCCGATGATGGTCAGCGTACCGGTATTCGTGACCGAGCCAACACCCGCTGATCGCTGGATATCGTACTTGCTGATGTCCCAGGCGGGTTGTGTTTGGCGAGGCAGATCACTGTATACGGTTTTCAAAGCGCTACCAATGAACGAATCGCTGAGACTGACACGGTTGAAGTGAACAAGCTGCAGCGTCAGTGCTGTCGCCAGAATAATCCCGGCGACCATCCACAATCTTTTGCGACCAGACCCATCATCATATTTTGGTGCCGGCGGCGGTCTGTATGTCTTGGAAATATCGTGTCTTGGTGTATGTTCCGAGCCAAGTTCGATGTTCTCTACGGCCAGTGATGCCGCGCTTGCCAGCCGTGCAACATCGGGCGATTCAATATCCTCTTGCTCATCATCTGTTTCGCCGTCTGTGGGCGCCGCCGGGCTGGCCTTGGCTTCGACTTCGGCTTCGGCTTCGGTAAAGATTGAATCAAGCTGATCCTCAGGTACGTCAAATTCCAGTGACTCCGGTTCGCTACGATCGGTGTCCTTTTCGTCATCCGTGGCATCGGCTTCTATGAATAAAACCGGCTCTGGCGATTCGTCTTCAGCCTCATCGTCTTCAGCCTCATCGTCATCGGCCTCAACTTCATCATCGGCCAGACGCCAGTCCGAGTCATCGTCGTCGTCAGCCTCATCGTCGTCAGCTTCATCGTCATCAGCCTCGTCGTCGTCAGCTTCATCGTCATCAGCCTCGTCGTCGTCAGCTTCATCGGCCTCGTTGTCCGCCAATTCCGCGACGACATCGTCCGTTGCATCGCTTTCGTCGTCATTTTGAGCTTCGGCCGCCAGCGCATCAGGATCCACCAGCATTTCGCCAAAATACGTTTCGGCTTCCTTGTCGCTTAACATATCCAGAGTTCTGACTCGATCTGCTGTGCTGCTCAAGTCGCCGACTTCTTGTTCGTTTTTTTCTTCGCCCTCCGGTTTCTGTGCTGTTGATTGTCCTTCGATTACAACATCTGGCATGGAGTCAATCACGTTTTCGGCAAGCGCTGCCAGATCGACTTCTATCGGATCTTCATCCGACAGTTCATCTTCTGCATCCTCTGATTCATCGATCACATCTGCTTCAGCAACAGGCTCCTCTTCAGTTTCCTCTTCAGTTTCCTGTTCAGGTTCCTCTTCCGACTCGAGTTCACCATCAGTGTCGTGTTTCATCTCGGATTCGGAAATAGTGGCCAGCACCGCTGCCTCAAACTCGTCTACGTCCTCAACAACTTCAGCGACATCGAGATCTGTCTCCAGCGGGTTTTCCGGGGCGGTCTCATCGGTGGCTGCTTCCCCGGTTGTATATTCGTCTTCATCGGGGTCTGCCGGGCTATCATCTTCTGATTCCTCAACCAGGGTCAGAATCGGCGCGATTCCGGAGGGAGAATCGCTGTCGGGTTCGCTTTGGAGATCGCTTTGGGGATCAACTTCAGCATCCAGTACAACAGGCTCCAATGGTTCAAGTTCTTCCGGTTCGTCCACCCCGGATGAATCCTCGTCTTCGTCGTCACAAGACCAGGTGTCGTCTGCCTTGAGTTCCGGTTTTTTCTCGGCTGCTTCAAGAAAACGCCTTATACGGGCGGCAAAACCAGTGGCTGTCGAGCTGGCTTCCTCTTCGCTGATTTCCTCTTCGCTGATTTCCTCTTCGCTGATTTCATCACTGGCTTCTGCTATCTGATCGGCAATCCTAGCGGTTTCTTCCTCGACAGAATCGTCGACAAATTCGTCATCACTGGCATCAACGTCATCGGCGGCAGAGGTCTCAACGACGGGTTCCGGATCCGGGGTGGGTATTTTGATGGAAGCGGGGATCGCAACACCGGATTCGGGTGGTTCTTCGGTCAGGTACAAAAGAGCGTTGAAAGTGTGATCACATTTTCCACAGCGCACAGAGCCACCCGCGCTTTGCAGATGCTGCGCACTGATACGAAAAACAGCTTTACATTCTGGACAAACGGTATACACGAATAGCTCGTTTTCTCATGCGCTTCACGCCTTCAGAAGACTGGTCCGATCAATTGTTGCGCAGCCCGCTGAGCAGCGACCAGCCTTCAGCGGACTTGGAGGGCAACATATCAAACCATTGGCTATATGTCTGCACTACCGTGTCCGCCTGTTCAACCAGTATGCCAGACATAACCACTGTCCCGGCAGCGTTCAGCATTTCAGCAAACTCACTTGCAAGGTCAACCAAAGTGTCCGCAAGAATATTGGCAAGCAAAATGTCACAGTGCCACGGTTCGCGGCTATCAGTTTCCATGATGTCAATTTGATCCAGAACCCCGTTGTGGGCGGCATTGTCGCGGGTCGCCAGCAATGCCTGTTTATCAATGTCGGTGGCGATGACACGCCCGGCACCCAGTTTTGCGGCAGCAATAGCCAGAATCCCGG
>CBDUSC010000152.1:0-5105 GCA_965369735.1 uncultured bacterium | reverse complement strand
TCTGGGCCTCAGCATGGTGTACGGCTTTGTCGATCAAAGCGGTGGCCACGCGCGTATCTACAGCGAGGAAGGCGAGGGAACGAGCATCAAACTGTATTTCCCGGTCTGCAGCGATGAAAGCGATTCAGAATCCGAGAGTGCGCGTCAACCTGCACCGGCGCCTGGCGGTAGCGAGTGCGTGCTGGTTGTTGAAGACGATCCCGATGTACGTGACATTGCGGTGACCGTATTGGAGCAATTGGGCTACCGGGTACTGCAGGCGCAGGATGGTCCGAGCGCACTGACTGTCATGGAAGAACACCGGGCTATTGATCTTTTGTTTACCGATGTCATGATGCCGGGCGGGATCAAGGGGCCTGTTCTGGCGCAAAAAGCGCGCGAGAAATTACCTCATCTGAAAATCCTGTTCACAAGCGGTTTTGCAGAGAGCGCCATCATGCATCGCGGCGCCGTGGTGTCTCAACACCAGATTATCAGCAAGCCATACAACAACGATGAGCTTGCAACAAAAGTACGTGTCATCCTTGATGAAAAAGAGGTGGCCAGTGGCTGATAATCAGAATCGTCTGATGATCATTGATGATGAATCGGGGATTCTCGATTTCATCCGCACTGCAGCGGAAAATGTCGGCTACGATGTATTGGCGACAAGCTCGGCCGATGAATTCAGAAACAAGCTGTTCGACTTTAACCCAACCATGATTATTGTTGATCTGCAAATGCCCGAATCGGACGGCGTCGAAATTCTCAGATATTTGGGCGAAAAAAGATGCGGTGCTGCGGTGATTGTGGCCAGCGGTATGGATGCCCGGGTTCTTGCGACCGCCGAGCAGCTCGGTGAAACAAATGGCCTCAATATGCAGGGCAGCCTGCAGAAGCCATTCATGCTCGAGGATCTTGAGCGTGAACTACTGTGTCGATATGTAGAGCCGCGAACCTTTGGCGAGCAAGACCTGGCCGCCGCCCTGAAAAACGGCGAGCTCGCGGTTTACTATCAACCAAAACTAAAACTGGGTAACGACCGGGACTGGCATATAGGTGGACTGGAAGCACTGGTTCGATGGCATCACCAAAAATACGGTCTGGTGCTACCCGATGACTTTATCCCCATGGCAGAGGAAACAGGCTTGATATCGGAGCTGACAGATTTTGTGTTGCTCGAATCACTGGAACAGCTAAAGCGCTGGCAGGAAGATGGCCTTGATTTGAAATTATCGGTCAACCTCGCACCGCAGTTGGTACGCGATCTGGAATTCCCGGATCGACTGATGAACGTGCTGGAAATGCTCGAAATCGATCCAAAACTTTTGACACTGGAAATCACCGAAAGCGCGGCGATGAAAGACCCAGCGCTGGCAATGGATATCCTTACACGTTTACGCGTCAAGGAAGTCAGTCTTGCGATGGATGACTTTGGAACCGGGTACTCGTCGCTGACACAGCTATACCAAATGCCGTTCAATGAGCTGAAAATAGACAAATCACTCGTATTTGAGATTCCGGCCAGCCGGGAGGCAAGGACCATGGTTTCGTCCATGGTCGATCTTGGACACAACCTTGGCCTGAGTGTTTCGGCCGAAGGGGCCGAGAGCCTCGAAGTTTTGAATTTCCTTGCCGCAAACGGTTGTGACGAAGTGCAGGGTTTTTATATCAGTCGTGCGGTACCGGCAGATGAAATTGCGGAAATCGTGTCCGCATGGCGTTCAGATAACAATCTGTCATATCTGAACGAAAGTTCGTGAAACAGTTGTGGCTGCACATCCAGACATCACTGGTTCCGATATGTCTCGCACATCAGTAGACAAAAGGAAACCAGGCGATAACCCGAATCGTCTTCTTGTCATCGATGATGAGCCGGATCTCTGCGAATTTATTGCGACAGTTGCAGGCCAGTGCGGTTTTGTCGCGCGCACCGCCGGCAATATCACTACATTCCTGGAGCAGCTCGATCTGCTGCGGCCCACGGTTATCGTACTGGATTTGCAAATGCCCGGCGTCGATGGAATAGAGTTGCTGCGCGAGCTCGGCACGCGCCAACACGATGCACAGATTCTTGTCATCAGCGGTTTGGACAGCCGTGTACTGACGACGGCGGAGCAGTATGGGAAATCACGTGGTCTGAACATGCTCGGCGCGCTCGCCAAGCCCATAGAGTTACCGGACCTCGAAGCAGCGCTTGATCGTGCCCGGAGATCCTCACGCTCGGTATCGGTTGAGCAGATAGAAGCCGGGCTGCAAAACGATGAGTTTCAGATGGTGTATCAACCAAAGCTGGCGCGCTGCCCGTCTGGAGGCTGGCAAATGGATGCGGCAGAAGCGTTGTTGCGCTGGCAGCACCCGGAGTTTGGCATGATGTTGCCCGCGGAGTTTTTGCCATTGCTGGATGCTTCAACTGTGATTGAAGCTTTGACCGAATGGGTGCTCGAATCGGTGATCTCGCAGATGGATAGCTGGATTGCCAGTGGTTTCGAGATTACGGTTGCCGCAAATCTTGCACCGGCGATGATGGCCAAGGAAAGCCTTGCCGCCGATCTTGTCGCTTTGTTGAACAGGCACGGCGTCGATTCCGGCTTCTTGATGCTGGAAGTTTCTGAAAGCGGCGCCATGGCCGATCCTGAAAGAACCATGGCCATACTCGAAAAGCTGCGCCATGCAGGTATTCGTATGGCGATCGACGACTTTGGTACCGGTTATTCGTCGCTGACGCACCTGTACCGCATGCCGTTTAGTGAATTGAAGATCGATACATCGTTTATTGGTGATCTCTGCAGCAATGAAGAATCACGGGCGATGGTGGACTCGATGATTTTTCTTGCTCACCGGCTGCGCATGCAAGCCTGCGCTGAGGGCGTGGAAAGCGGAGAAGTGCTTGATTTTCTTGAACAAGCCGGCTGTGATCGCGCCCAGGGTTATTACATCAGCCACCCGATACCGGCCGATGAGATCCCCGCTGTAGCCAAACGCTGGCCAATTACAAAGCAATAAGCCAGCAAGCAGTATCTCTTCGCGTCGTAAACAGACGTCCGAACGAGCTTCTATACTTTGACAGGTATGCTCGCGACAATTACCAGGCATGTGCACGGAAAGTTCACCTACTCGGGGATCGGGATGGGTATTACATATTGGTTTCTGGATGCCTGGGTCGTCACCACCATTTTCGAAAAAGGCGAATTCTTTGACCTGGTCATTGGCCCCGGTGCTGATGACATCACCAGACGCCTGTTCACCGCCGGTTTGTTTATCGCCTTTGGCCTGGTAACCAATATAACGGTCCATCGCCTTAGAATGGCCGAGAGCCGATTGCGCCAGAGCGAAGAACACTTTCGTCTTTTATCAGAAGCTGCATTTGAGGGCATTGTCGTATCAGAAGGCTTAAAGATACGCGATGCCAACAGCCAGATGACAGACGCTCTTGGTTATACGCAAGAGGAGCTGATTGGCATGAATGCGCTCGATCTGGTGGCGCCGGAAAGCCGTGAAACGGTTCGGGAGAGTATTGAAAGCGGCCATGAGGAACCCTATGAATTGCTTGCTCTGCACAAAGACGGCACAAAAGTGCCGGCGGAGGCGCGGGGCCGGTCGTTGACTCTTTCAGGGCGCACATTGAGGTTATCTGCGATGCGCGATATTTCGGGTCGAAAGGCCGCTGCGCAGGAATCGCGCGACAATCAAAGAAGGCTTCGTGCCCTGGCATCTGAGTTGTCTTTGGCTGAGGAGAAAGTTCGCCGCCGGATCGCCGTCGAGCTCCACGATTCTGTTGGCCAGCACCTCAGCGCAGTGCGTATGAAGCTGGGGGCGCTGGTTAGCAAACAAAGTTTCGGGTCTACGGAAATATTGATCGGGATTGGCAACATGGTCGACGAGATCATAAGCCAGACGCGCAGTATCATGTTCGATCTCAGCCCGCCCATGCTGTATGACCTCGGTATTCGCGAAGCCCTGGAATGGCTGGCTGAAAACATGTGTGAAAAGCATCAATACCAATGCCGGGTCGAGGTGAGCGCAGGCGCAGTGGAGCTGGGTCAGGATGTTAAAATTGCGATATTCCAGATGATCCGCGAGTTACTTCAGAACGTTGCCAAGCATGCGGACGCGCAGAATGTCCACATAAAGTTGGATGCAATGGATCAGTATCTGGAGATATCCGTTACCGATGACGGTTGTGGATTCGATTCCGGTGGAATGCTTGACCGGGCCGGCCGTACAGGGAGTTTCGGTTTGTTCAGTATCCACGAGCGCCTTGTCGCGGTCGGCGGAGCGTTGAAGATTGACTCGGAAGCAAATAAGGGCACGACGGTTTTGATCATACTGCCCTTGTCCCAGGGGTAAATGGAAAGGTAACTACAAAGTGGCTGTACGTATTCTTATTGCCGATGACCACAAGATCGTACGCGACGGTCTGAAGGCTTTGCTTGAGTCAGAGGGCGACTTTGAAGTCATAGGTGAGGCGGGCACCGGTCAGGATGCCATCAGGCTGATTCGAAAACTCGAGCCGGATGTCGCAGTTGTCGATATTGGCATGCCCGAGTTAAATGGAATCGAGGTGACGCGCAAGATGGTTTCCGCGCAACCGCAGTTGAAAGTTGTCGCATTGACCATGCACGCGGATCGGCGTTTTGTTGCCGGCATGCTGCATGCGGGTGCTGCGGCGTATGTGTTGAAAGAGGCGGCGTTCGAAGAATTGATAAACGCGATCCGCTCAGTCATATCCGGGCAGACCTATCTGAGCCGGGCAATAACCGATGTGGTCGTTGACGATTACCGCAAACTGATCGAGGCTGGTGAAGACGGCGGCCTGCAACAATTGTCGCCACGCGAACGCGAGGTACTGCAGTTGCTTGCAGAGGGCAAGAAAACAGCGCAAATCGCCGATTTGTTGCATGTCAGTGTCAAAACAGTAGAAACCCACCGCACCAATACGATGAAAAAGCTGGGTTTGAACAACATCGCCGATTTGACCCGTTTTGCCATCAAGGAAGGCCTGATATTTGTAGACGGCTGACCGGATGAGGCGTTTTTTTTTGTCAAAAATAATATTACATTATAATCAAAAAAATACATCAGAAACATCAAGAATAAGGCGGCTATTAAATACAGATTTGTTT
>CBDUSC010000151.1:0-5116 GCA_965369735.1 uncultured bacterium | reverse complement strand
TGACTTCGTCCAGCGGGTACTCGATTTTCTTTTGCAGCATTTTTTCTACCGTTTTGAGCACCATATTTTTTATGGAGTTTGCGAAGGCACTGTCCTCTTTTTCGGAGCGCTCATCTTCAAACTCACCTTTGATCTCATCAAGCTTTTCTTTTGATAGCTGCATATAAACGCTGCCATTTGTCAATACAAGATCCACTTCATTGCCGTCGTTGTTGATACGCATAATTTCCTCGAAATGCTCCGCTGCCTGCTCAAAAGCACGCTCATCACGCGAGTCACCGCCGCATGCGCTCAAAGCCAATACAGCAATTGCCAAAAAGACCATATTTCCAGTATTCATTGCGCCCAGACCTGTTGAATGCCCGCATCAATTATACTATGTGGCAACTGGTCATGTTGTATACGGCACAGGTATCATGTGAGATTCGTCTGCGCCGGCAACAATGGTTAAATACAACGACAATATGAGCTCGGATACCCAGCAGGATACACAGGCCGTGGCGGACGCCATCGACCCCGACTTTAACTGGCATGAGATTGCCCGAGTCCTGCTGTGTTCCCGCGCAATCGACCGCATCGAGGAAACCGAACTCGTACCCGCGAAAAAAGTGCTATACCAGTTTTCTGCGCGCGGCCATGACATGGCGCAGATCATCCTGGGTTCATTGCTGACTCATGAAAAAGATGCGGCCAATGGTTATTACCGGTCGCGGCCATCGCTGCTGGCATCGGGCTTGTCCATGGAAGATGCATTTGCGGGCCCGCTGGCCCGCTCCGGCGGTTTCAGCGACGGTCGCGATATCGGTGTGGTCTTCAACAGGCCAGCGGATGGTTGCCCCACTGTTTTACCTATGTGCGGCGGTGTCGGCGCGCAATACACACCCATTGCCGGCTGGGCGCAGGCGATTCGTTATCACGCGGAAGAGCTCGGTGATAAATCCTGGAGCGGTGCCATAGCTGTGTCCATGGGTGGTGATGCATCGGTTGCAACAAATGGTTTCTGGTCTGCGCTGACGATGTCTACCACCTTGAACCTGCCCATGCTGTTTTATATCGAGGACAACGGCTATGGCATCTCGGTACCATCAACATTGCAAACGCCCGGTGCGAACATTGCAGCCAACCTGGCCAGCTTCAAAAACCTGCACATCCTCGATGGCGATGGCACCGATCCCGCGATCGCATCGGCATTACTGAAAAATGCAGTGACTCATGTACGTGATGGCAATGGGCCTTGTCTGATCCGATTGACCGTGCCACGCCTTGAAGGTCACTCGGCGCAGGATACCCAGACCTACAAAACCGAAGAAACCATTGCTGCAGAGGAATTACGCGATCCCTTGCCAAAACTGCGCAGCTTCCTGGTGCCGAAACTGATATCTGAAAGTGAATGGCAGGCGATGGATTCGGATGTGGAATCTCAAGTCGCATCGGCATTGCAACGCGCGCTGGACCGGCCACAACCCGACGCGTCGATCATTACACGCCATGTCTTTTGCGAAACAGACAAAAATGGCAACCCCGATCTGCAGGTCCAGGGTGGTCTGGCGCCGCTGGGTCACACATTCCCGATCTCCAGTGATGTCGCAGATCCTGAACCGACCCGTATCAACATGCTGACTGCAATTCGCCGCACCCTGGACTACGAACTGGAGAACAACGCGAAGGTTGTGGTGTTTGGCGAAGATGTCGGTCCAAAAGGCGGAGTGCATGCCGCAACCCTGGGTTTGCAGGACAAACACGGTATCGGCCGGGTGTTTGATACCAGTTTGTCAGAAGAAGGCATTATTGGCCGCGCCGTGGGGATGGCTGTCGCGGGCCTGATGCCGGTGCCGGAAATCCAGTTCCGCAAATACGCAGACCCGGCAACCGAGCAACTCAATGACTGCGGATCCATGCGCTGGCGCACCGCGAATCGGTTTGCCGCACCGATCGTCGTACGGATGCCGGGCGGCTTTTTCAAATGCGGTGACCCCTGGCACAGCCAGACAAACGAGGTGCAATGGGCGCATGGCATAGGCTGGCAGGTTGCGGTGCCATCGAACGCCGAAGATGCGGTGGGTTTGTTACGTGCCGCGATGCGCAGCAACAACCCGACCATCTTTTTTGAACACCGGGCGATGCTGGATGACCCCTGGGCGCGTCGCCCCTACCCCGGCGATCAATACCTGCTGCCGTTTGGCAAAGCCAAAACCACGCGCAACGGGGATGACTTGAGTATCGTCACCTGGGGCGCAATGGTCCCGCGCTGCGAAGCTGCTGCGGACAGGGTCAATGCGGAAAAAGGTGTCAGCATCGAGGTCATCGATCTGCGCAGCATGATGCCGTGGGACAGCGAGACCGTATTGGCATCGGTACACAAAACCCGGCGTTGCCTGGTTGTACACGAGGATAATCTGACTGCCGGTTTTGGCGCTGAAATCGTGGCGACCATTGCAAAAGAGGCATTTTTCGATCTGGATGCGCCGCCGGATCGACTGGCCATGCCCGATATCCCAAGCCCGCACAACCCGATGCTGATGAACACAGTGGTACCCGATGTCGATGCCATTGCCCGCGCCATAAACAATTTGCTGGAGTGTTGATGGTATGGCTGATCTGATTGACATCATCGCCCCGGAAGGCCAGCAGGAAGGCACGCAATCCACATTGACCCAGTGGCTAAAAACCCCGGGCGATGCGGTGATTATGCACGAACCATTGATCGAGCTGGAAACCGACAAGGTCATGGTCGAGGTCGCAGCACCCGCAGGTGGTGTTCTCAGGGAAGTGCTGATCGATCAGGATGCGCAGGTACAGCCGGGTGACATACTCGGCCGTATCGAGGCGGGTGTCAGCGAAACATCCGATGTCACTGATGAAGTCACAAAATCATCCGGTGAGCGCCGCAGCGAAAAAACGCTGGAGCGCAGCAGCATCAAGTTGAGCCCGGCAGTACGACGTCTCATAAAAGAACACTCGCTTGATGCGGCATTGATACCCGGTAGCGGCCAGGATGGACGCATCACGCACAAGGATGTCATGGACTTTCTGGCAAGCGGTGGGCAGCCTGCCGCTGCCCCGGCCAGCGCATCGTCAAGCGCCCCGGGCAAAGACGCGGTTGCCGGTGACGGTGGGTCAAAAAAAATCCCGCACACGACCATGCGCAAGCGAATTGCCGATCACATGGTTCACAGCATGCAAACCGCGCCACATGTGACCAGCGTGTTCGATGCAGATATGTCGGCGGTCGCCGCGCATCGAAAGGACCACAAGGATGCGTTTGCAAAAGATGGCATAAAACTGACCTATACAGCCTATTTCCTGTCTGCCGCATCGGCGGCACTCAGTGCAGTTCCTGAGGTCAACAGCCAGTTCCATGACAACGATCTCGAAATATTTTTTGATCACAATATCGGTGTTGGCACTGCGTTGGGCGATGCCGGTGTCATCGTTCCGGTAATACGCGGTATACAAAAACTCGGGCTCAGGGAAATCGCACAGCAGCTCGACCAGCTGACGAACAAGGCACGTTCAGGTGAGCTGTCGCCGGACGAGGTTCGTGGTGGCACATTTACGATATCCAATCACGGGGTTAGCGGCAGCCTGATCGCGACACCCATTATCATCAACCAGCCGCAATGCGCCATCCTGGGTGTCGGAAAACTCGAAAACCGCGTCGTCGTTGTCACTGAAAACGGCCAAAATACCATTGCGGTCAAACCCATGTGTTATGTCAGCCTGACAATCGATCACCGCGTGCTCGATGCACACCAGACCAACAAGTTCCTGTCCGTTTTCGTTGAAGCGCTCGAGAATTGGGCCTCATGAGTACCGCGGGCTCGCAGACCACAGCTCAGGGTGCGATCGAGAATCTCGGTATCGTACGCGAGGTACTGGATACCAGTGAATGCCGCGAGCTGGCCCGCTCGTTTGACGGCGATGCCTGGGTATACCGGTACAGCCTGCCCGATCGCGGCTGGCAATTGAGTATTGCTACGCTGGGCAAACCCGATTCCGGAACCTATTCGCTGGGAGGTTTTCGCATTGCGCCCGAGGAGCGTACCGGGGTTGGGGATTACGACAATGACCGGGAGGCACTGCAACTGGCTATCAGCATGGACGACAAGGTGTCGCGCTCGAGACTGGTGGGCGTGGCCGGCCCGCTGGGCAAGACCCTGCTGAAAAACATTGTTGGTGGCAAATGCGTGCTTTACCCGACTCGTGATGCCCGTATCGGTAAACCCTTTGACTATGAGCTACTCGATTTTGCTGCGGCCAGTCTTGCTGATTTCGAAGCGATAACACGAATATCGATCACAACCGGTCAGGATCTGGGTCATGGTGTGATGTCAGACCAGCAGACGACATCGCTGGAGTACCTGCACGAACTCTTTGAGGGGAGCATTACCGCAGATACCGCCAAACCCACCGGGGAAGGCAATTATTTTGCACTCAAGGGCATGCTGGATGCGCTCGGCATTCAACTGAAAGACGCGAGAATCGGCTTTGTGGGTTGCGGCAATGTCGGCCGTCATGTTTTACGACGAATGCACGAAAAAGGTGCCTCCGTTGTCGCGATTGAACAAAGACAGCAACAACGCGAGCAATTACACAACGAACTGGGCATCGACATCAGGGATGCGTCGGAAAAAAACACCCTGCTTGCGATGCCCCTGGATGCAATCGTTGTCAATGCCGCCGGTGGCAGCGTGGATGACAAAGCCGTCGCCATCATGTGCGACAGCGATCACCTGAAAATCGTTTGTGGTTGCGAGAATCTTGCGATCCCGAATCCGGCGAACATGCGCATGCTGATGGATCACCGCATCATATATGCGCCAACTGAATTCTGCGGCATGATGGGTTACCTGACTGCGTTTGAGCAGTATCTCAGTCAAAAAACCGGTAAGTTTTTCAACATGAATGACATGTTTGCCGCCTGCGAACCGCTGGAGCAGGCCGCTTACCGGGTTACGCGATACATTCTTGACAACGACTACGGCTGCCTGTTCGACGACCCGGCGTCGTGTCTCGAGTTCCGGACGCCGACGCCGACCCCGGGCCAGGCGCCCCCGTCGCAGTCCGACGGCTCGCCTGGCCGCCGGCCCCGGCGACCAACGGCGGGCGTTGCCCG
>CBDUSC010000150.1:0-5122 GCA_965369735.1 uncultured bacterium | reverse complement strand
CAAGGGAGACATCCGTGTTCTCGATGTGGGCTGCGGTACCGGCGAGATCACCTCACGACTGGCCAGACTATATCCGGATGCGGAGCTGATTGGCATCGATTTGCTGGACGGGCCACTGGATGTCGCTCGCAATCGTCATGTCGAGCTTGCGCCGCGATTGAAATTCCGGCAGGGAGATGCTTATGCGCTGGAGTTCGCCGACAACAGCTTTGATCTCGTGGTTTGTCGCCACATGCTGCAGTCAGTGCCACGGGCAGATGACATTATTCGGGAACTGATACGCGTTACGCGTCCCGGTGGTCGCCTGCACCTGCTGAACGAAGACTACGGAATGATTCATATTCAGCCGGGCGAGCTCAACCCCGATGATTTGTGGCGCAATGGAGTGTTCGAGTACATGAATCGTACCGGCACCGATGCTCGAATCGGGTTATCGACTTTTGAACTACTCGGGGAGTTGAATCTTTCCGATATCCGTATCGACTACCTGAGCGTCGATACCATACGTGTCGATCGCAATGTATTTGCCGATATCATGCGTTCATGGCGCGATGGTTATGCGGAAACATTGTCTGCACATTCCGATCTCGATACCGAAACGGTACGGGCACTGTTTGACCAGGTCATCGACACCATCGAAGATGAGAAAAAGTACGCGGTCTGGCACGTACCCATCATCAGCGGCCAGGTGTGACGTGACGGTGCCGGTGTTAGCCTGATTTTTGATTAGGCTAACACCGGCACCGAAGATTCAGCCTTTCTGTCTTTCGATCCAGCGATCGTTGCGGGCTTCAAGAACCGCCAGCGGCAATGCGCCACCACGCAATATCTGGCTGTGCCAGGCACGGATATCGAACTTGTCCCCAAGCTCGGCTTCCGCTTTGTCGCGCATGCGCCGAATATTGATCTGGCCGACCTTGTATGCCAGCGCCTGACCCGGTATGGCGATATACCGCTCGACTTCCGCGATTACATCGCTTTCTGCCATCGACGAATTCTCAAGCATGAAGTCGATTGCCTGCTGGCGCGACCAGCCCCTGGCGTGCAAACCTGTATCGACCACCAGGCGCATGGCGCGCAGCTGCTCGTCATTCAGCTTGCCGTAATACTGGTAGGGCTCGGTAAACATGCCCAGCTCCGTGCCAATCGACTCAGCATACAAAGCCCATCCTTCTGCATACGCTGTATAGCCTCCAAAGCGGCGAAATTTCGGCAAGTCATCCAGTTCCTGCTGTATCGAAATCTGGAAATGGTGTCCTGGCGATGCTTCATGCAGGGACAAGGTTTCCATACCGTATTTTGGCTGTGCGCGCAGGTTGTGCGTATTGATGTAAAAAATCCCGGGCCGCGCTCCGTCCGGCGTACCGCTTTGATAGGAGGCACCCGCTGAAGACGCCGCACGGAATTCCTCGACCGGGCGAACTTCATAATCAGCTTTTGGAAAATCCGAAAACAGCTCCGGTAATTTTGCGTTGATGACTTCCTTCAGCTCCATATAACCATTGACCAGATCTTCTTCCTGCTCAAAGTAAAACTGATCATCGGTACGCACGAATTCGAAAAACTCACTCAATTCACCATCGAAACCGACCTGCTCCATAACGTCTTCCATCTCGGAGCGTATACGCGTCACTTCGTCGAGCCCGATCTGGTGGATCTCCATAGGATCCATGGCAATAGTGGTGTTGGTGAGCACCAGGTAGGCATACCAGTCTTTGCCACCAGGCAAATCCGATACCCCGACGGTTTCCCTGGTCACGGGCAAATAGTCATTTTCAATGAATTCAGCCAGACGCGTATAGACGGGAATGATCTCATCGGTGATCGCAGCGGTGTACGCCTCGGTCAGGCGTGTGCGGTCTGCATCGGAAAAATCATCCGGCATATTCGCAATTGGCTGATAAAAAACACTGTCTTCAGCGTTTTCGACAATGTGCGTCGTGATCTGCGGCAGTACTTTCTCCATGACCACGCGCGGTTGTACGATTCCCTCTTCAATACCTTCGCGCATATTGGCAATAGCCTGGTCGGAGATAACGACAAAGCCATCGAGACGAATGAGAAAATTATCGTAGTCCTCCACGGTTGCAAATGGCTGCGCGCTTTTACCGGAACCCAGCACCGGCATAAAATTTGGCAGGCTGAACATCTGGTTTATCGGCACCAGGTGAGAGGGATACCTGGCACCTTCGATGGCGCTTTCGCGATCAAGCTTGAAAACTTCATAACTCAAACGATCCTGCCCATCGAGACCCGATGGATCGATCTCAATCAAGGCATCAAGATATTGTTTCTCCATCGCCAGGGACTTATCGCGATGGTCCTTGCCCAGCGAGTTTTCCAGACGATCGTTGTAACGGTAGTCGCCAATAAAAACCCCGAATAGCGGATTCAACTCCAGGTTTTCCTCAAAATATTCATCCACCAGAGCTTTGAGCGCAACGCTGGCGTCCAGCCCGGCTTCAACGGCATCCGTATCATCGACATTATTCGTTTGCGCCCCGGCGTCGGTGGCCGCATCCACTCTGTCGCTTTCCTTTGGTCCACAGGCGGTCATCAATCCACAAAAAACCAGGACAATTGCAATTCTGGTCATATATTCATTCCTCTAAATGTGCTCCCCACGCTTTTTCACCGGGTAATCCAGAACCCGCAAGTCTGTACTGACGGCCGCCGCGCTGCAACACGCGATGCGTTCAAACGGTTATTTTGCCCGGCGAACCGCGGGAGATCCTCAGGAATCGCCCCCCGAGTAGTCCGGCGCATACGGTCAACCCGACAATGAGTCCTATCCACACCGATGCTGGCCCACGATCAGCAACGATGCCCAGATAATAAGCCAGCGGAAAACCGATTACCCAATACGAAAAAATATTCAAAAGCATTGGGATCTTGGTGTCCTTGAAGCCACGCAAGGCGCCCGCAGCACCGACCTGCAAACCGTCGGATATCTGGAAAATCGCTGCCATCAGTATCAATGACACGGCAATTTCGTACACTGCCGTGTCGCGCGTGTAAAACAGCACAATATTATGCTTGAACAACAACATGATGATCGCCGATACCATCATGACCAATGTACACAGTCCTATCCCGACAAAACCACGATAGCGGGCAAGCTCACGATCGCCCCTGCCCAGCGCATGTCCGATATGGATCGTCATGGCAGAGTGCATTGCAAGCGGTACCATGAACATCATGGACGCGTAATTGATTGCAATCTGGTGCGCAGCAACAATGGAACCACCCAGAGTACCCATCAACAATGCCACCGCGCTGAACAGCCCGGCTTCGGCCACCACGCTCAGTGCGATCGGCGTGCCAAGTGCCAGCAAGGGATAAAACATTTTTTTGTCCGGCCATTCGAATTTGGAAAACAGCTCAAAGCGACGGTATATCGGCTGGGTGTACGTATAGACAAGCATCGAGAAAAACATCAGCCACATCGAGATCGCGCTGGCCCAGCCGCAACCGACGGCACCCATCGCGGGGAACCCGAGCTTGCCGTACATCAGCACATAATTACCGATCACGTTGAACACAAGGCCAATGCCCGCCATATACATGATCGGTCGTGTCCAGCCGATGCCTTCGCTGCTGAATCGCAGCGCAAGATACGCGGTAATACCCGGCGCGCCCCAAACGATTGCGGTCAGGTAACCACCGGACACTGGCAGGATATCGGCATCGATGCCGATATAACGCAAAAACCAGTCCGCCTGGCTAACCAACAGGAGAATAACCACTGCCATGGCCTGGCTAAGCCACAGGCCCTGACGCATATAGCCACCGACTTCCTTTTCTTCTCCCGCTCCGTATGAATGCGCGACGGTCGGGCTCAACGCCATCAACATACCGAGCGCAAAAAGAAACGCGACCATCCAGACACTGCCGCCCACGGCCACGGCTGCCAGATCACGCCCACTCAAACGCCCTGCCATAACAGTGTCCGCGAAGTTCATGCCCGCGATCGCCAGGTTGTGGGCGATCAAGGGCCCACCGAGGCGAACCAGGGCAGTGACTTCAGCAAATAGCCGTTTTTTTGAGCTCATGATTTCCGGGATGAGTCGTGTGTATCGCGAGGTTGCGCCAACCGGTGGCGCAAATATTCAAAAGGGCGCCGACTCTAGCATAGCTGCATCACCCAGGCCCGCTGGAAATCATCGTTTCCCGGTTTCCCCCTGTTTTCCAACCGCTCGTGATTGGGCTATGGTTATTTAATAATGACAGCTGCGAGATTCGATCTCGCGGCAACAACCAGGAGACTCCGAATGAATAACAGCGATGTCCGGCGAGTTGCCGTGCTGGGTGGCATGCGTATTCCCTTTGCGCGTGCTTATACGGCATATTTTAACCAAACCAACCAGGACATGATGACCGCCGCGCTGAAGGCTGTTGTAGACAAGTTTGAGCTGCAGGGTGCCATTCTCGGCGATGTCGCCCTGGGCGCTACGATCAAACACTCATCCGACTGGAACCTGGCTCGCGAGTGTGCGCTGGGTAGCGGCCTGGCACCGGAAACTCCTGCTGTTAACGTGGCGCGCGCCTGTGGCACCAGCCTCGAGTCGGCGTTGGTCATCGCAAACAAAATCGCACTGGGCCAGATTGACAGCGGTATTGGCGGTGGCTGCGACAGCATCAGCGACACGCCGGTTTTTTATCCGCGCAGCTATCAGAAAATTCTGATCAAGATGAGTCGCGGGCGGAACGCCATGGACAAAATCAAACCTTTGCTCGGCATCCGGCCAAAACACTTCAAACCGCGTTTCCCCGCTGTCGTAGAGCCGCGTACCGGTTTGTCCATGGGCCAGAGCGCTGAACTCATGGCAAAAACATGGAATCTCACCCGCGAAGAGCAGGATGAGTTTGCGCTCTACAGCCACCTCAAAGCCGCGGCTGCCTATGAGGAGGGTTTTTTCAAGGACATGCTGATCCCGTTTGAGGGACTGGATGCCGATAACAACGTGCGCCCGGATACCAGCCTGGAAAGCCTGGCCAAATTAAAGCCGGTGTTCGATCGCAGCGGAGCGGGCACGATGACGGCGGGTAACAGCACGCCCCTGACCGATGGTGCATCGGCAGTATTGCTGGCATCCGAAGACTGGGCGCGCGAACGCGGCAT
>CBDUSC010000149.1:0-5141 GCA_965369735.1 uncultured bacterium | reverse complement strand
CGACAAACGCCTCTCCACCCGAGCGCTTGAATATCTCAGTACGGATTACGACGTCGGGTATGCTGTTCCTCTGGTCATCGTTTTGCGGAACTACCAGCACCTCAAACATTTCACCAGGTTTATAGTCCGAGTCCAGATACGAATTTATCATGTGACCGACTTCATCAAGGATCAGCTTTTCTTCGCGACTGATTCGTTTGTCAGCTTCGATCAAGTATCTGACAAGATCGAAAACCTTGATTACCTGTTTGGCCGGCGGCTTGTGATTCAGGTATTCTGAAAATCCCTGCCTGACCTGTTCGATATCACATACATCATCTTCAGCACCCGAGAGAATCTGATCGGGCAGGATTCCCCAGGGCCTGGCCACTGCCGCAATAATCTCTTTTTCTCTTTCATCGAGCTGGTGGTCAACTAATGAGACCATGCGCAAAAGTTTCAGAATAATCGCAGCTTCACGTGGCTTTGCGAAAACCTGGACGAGGTTTGCAAGCTCGCTGCTTTCTGATCGCAGCGCGGCGCGCATATCCCTGAACCAACCAAGATGCGTCTTGTCCGCAACCCAGACACCACTGCCAATCATGACAAAAAGGACCATGGCAATCAGGCTGATGCCAAATTTTGATGCGGCAACCGGGTCGGGTTCCACGATGATGAACTGCAACAAAAACGGCAGGGTAGTAAAAAGGCTCAACAATGCAGCGGCCACCGAAACACTTTCTGCAACGTCTTTTATATGTTTGCGAGGCCAGATTTTGTTGATTTTCAGGTACGTTACGATCGCCGAAACGACCAACCCGACTACCGTCAATGATTTGACGATCTCAGTGAGAAATTCCATAAACGATTCCGTAAAAAAACTGCCGGTACGGTTACCGGCAGTGTGTGATGATCAGTAAACGCGCAAACCACCAAAGCGGCGCCTGATACGCCGGTCCAGCCATTGATAGCCGGAGATCAACCCGACCACAAGTGTCAGCACGGCCGCAATAAGTGCCCACGACAGGGGAACGCTGTTGCGATAGGCAGACATGCGTTGGGCATAGCTTTCATTTTCGCTCCGCAAACGGGTCATTTCATCATTATTTGACCCCGCCTGGCTTTGCCAGCTGCTTAGTTCTTTTTCCAGCTCGCCAACACGGACCGATGCGGTGGACTGGTTTCGTTTCAGTGAATCGAGTTCGTTTTCGAGTTGCTGGCTGTGTGACTCAACCTCCGCTACACGCAGCGCTGCGGGTTTTCCCTCAACAAGATAGGCTACTTTGACCCAGCCCTCGTTACCATCTGTTGTTTTGACATGGGCATAAAAACGGTTTCGTTCGATCACGTCCAGGGCGGCGCCGCTGGTCAGGGTTCTGTAGGGACGGTCCCCTGTGTCTTCCGCCCTGTGCAGCCCCAGCCTTAGCTGGTCAGTGACATACATGGTTTCCGCGGTCGCAACCAATGGGCCGAGCAGCCCCGAAATCAGTGTCAAAGCCATTGCCATGGCCATTATCGGGGAGCCGGCCGGGAACGGCACAGCGACCTTCTTTTTCGATACATTCATGGGTCCAACTCTCTTCACGCGAGGCGATCTACGGGAGTTTAACACCGCAAAACCATTAGCGAATTATCAATTAACGGTTGCCTGGCAGCGCATTGCGTTTTACCGTAGACCCTGTCATGTACAGACCGCTGTCTCTGCTTGCTATTGCCTGCGCCACTGGGCTGCCTGGATGCGCAACACCCGCACATCAGGCTCCCGGCGGCACGGTGCCGGTTGTGCGCGTTACGATCGCAGATTCGATTGGCGACGATGAACGGTTGCTGGGCTATGTCTCCTGCATCTCGGAAAACCTGGTGATGGCATCATCTCGTTTGCCCGCAGATCAGTATCTACATATACATATCCGGGATGACCGGCGGATCAATGCCGTGGCGTTGACCAGTAACCGTATTGATGTATACACAGGTCTTGTTGACATCACGAGCAACGACGATCAGCTCGCGGCCGTGATTGCCCACGAACTCGCACACCAGGTACTGGGCCACCCCGCCCGACGGAAATCCCTGGCATATACCACCGGTGCCGGCGATCAGCTTGCAAGCGATTTGGCACAAGACAATCCGGGTACAGCGTCCGGCATCAAAGCTGCGCTCCAAACGGCGTGGCAGGTGGCAACAGTGCCGCTGAAGCGCTCGCAGGAAAACTCGGCGGATCGCCTCGGGCTGGATTTTGCCGCCAACGCCGGTTTTGACCCCGGTGCCAGCATCGATTTATGGCGCACACTGGATACGACATATGACCCTGGCAGAAGACCGGC
Source organism: uncultured bacterium (assembly GCA_965369735.1). Lineage (GTDB taxonomy): Bacteria > Pseudomonadota > Gammaproteobacteria > Steroidobacterales > CBDUSC01 > CBDUSC01. The sequence goes on along the minus strand of CBDUSC010000149.1, from coordinate 2,838 downwards.
GTTTGCACCCCACCCATCAAACAAACGACGCATTGAATCGTTGGAAAAACATTTGCCGGGCGCGCAGAAGATTTATCGCCGTGCCACACGGAACCACGAATCCACACACTGCAAATGGTAATTCGGAAATGGTAATAAATTCATCCCTGTCACGGTCTGTTTACAATGTGATACGAGTCATTTTGCTTTCTTTTCTGCTGCTACCGATCGGCCAGCTTCTGGCTGAGGAAGAAATAGATCCGGCGTTTGCCGCATGGAGTCTGCAAACGACAGATGGCGAGCAATATCGTTTCCCCGATGATGCGCATGGCAAAACCACCATTGTTTTGATATGGGCATCGTGGTGCCCGTATTGCAAAGCACTGATGCCGCATTTGCAAAGCATGCTTGCCGAATATGGCAATGATAATTTGCAGGTGCTGGCACTACAGGCCTGGGACGATGAGGACCCGATGCAGGTAATCAACGACTCGGCTTTCGATTTTGTGGTATTCGGGGATGCAACCGAAGTTGCAGAACAGCGCTACGGTGCACATGGAACGCCCGGCGTTTTTCTCTACGATCGGGATGGCAAATTGCGCTACAACCAGGCGGCCGATTTTCGGATCCCGGACGCGGTGCTTGCGCAGCAGAAATCGCTGAGCCACCGTCAACGGGCCGCACGACGCGTACCGCGCTGGGCTGCTCGTCTCAGGAAAGAAACAGACGCTACGCTTTAGCGCGCCGATGACGTCGCTGGCGGTTCGATCAGAACTTCTACATCCCAGGGATTCATGCTCAGAATAAAACTGAGACGGCCGACATCGACGTCTGCGCCATACTGGACCAGCAGCTGCGACATACTTCTGTCTTTTTGCCGCAGGGCCCAGTGCAGCGGCACCGATCGATCTTTACTTTGCGCATCGACATCCGCGCCATGCTCGAGCAGAACTTGGGCAGCATCGACTTCGCCGCGGGTGGATGCCCACATCAATGGTGTATTTCCCAGCTTGTCACGCGCATCCACCTCGGATCCATGCTCGATCAGCATCAATACCACCTGCTCATCACCCGCCCATGCAGCGGCATGCAGCGGCGTAAATTTGCGGCGGCTTGTTACATTGACGTCGGCATCATATTCAAGCAATAGCGCAACCATGTCGGGAGAGGACTGCGTAACGGCCATATACAATGGTGTTCTTTTCTTTTTGTCGCGAATATCGACTTTCGCACCGTTTTCAAGAAGCACTTCAGCAATGCTGACGCGATCGTTCACCGCAGCGTAGTGCAGGGCCGCATACCGATCCTGGTAGGTTCTTGCGTTAACATCGACGTTGTAGTCGACGAACAATTCCGCAAGATCCTCGTATCCGGAATACACGGCTTCATGCAGCGCGGTTTCACCACCGAAATCCCGATAACCCAGCCACGCACCTTCTTCCAGTAACTCTTCAGCAGCGTAGTAGTCGCCAAATTCGGCAGCATCGTGCAGTCGCCTGGACTTCACACAGGCAACCGTGATCAACGCCAGGCATGCGACGACCAGGATTTTTTGCATTCGATTTGCAAATATTATTGTTGGATTCACGCGCTCAGACCCACCCCCAGGGCATTAACCAGGGTCACAAAAAGGCACTCTTATAGGAGTATAGCCACCCGCCCGGGTTCCCCATCATATCCATTCGGCAGATCCAAAACAGCGACTATGGACTGGATGCGACCCGGGCTGAGCCCCGGCTTGAACCAAGGATGGGTAATGGCTGGCCGGTTTCCAACAGGGTTTTCAGGCTGCACAGGATCTGCCCCCAACCCTGGCTGATGCCGGGAAACACCTTGCTGTCCGGCGCAAACCGGTCATGCGTCACCGTAAGGCGGCATACCGGGGCACCCGATTCGCTTTCCAGCGGCTCGATATCAAACTGTACGCGTGACGGGGCCTCGCGCTCCATGTCCTCGTCGTAATGCACATGCCAGGTAACGGCAAGATGGGTCGATGGCCTCGCCTCGAGCACTTCACCATCCACCGCGAGTCCTCCATCGGGCAGGGTCCAGGCAACGCGAGAACCCTTCTGCCAGTCCGACTCGACATCGGTACAGTAAAAGTACTGGCGTGTGAATTCCTTGCCGGTCAGCGCCTGCCAGATCCTCTCCTGCGTTGCAGCAATCACCAGCGTGTATACATGTTCCGGTCCTTTGTCCCCGTTCATACCTTTACTCCAGACTGTCTTTCAAGCGGTTCAAAGCACGCAGCCGTTGTCGTGCATACTTGGCGATCCAGCGATCCTGTATGCGACTGATAGGAACCGGGTTCAGATAATGCAGCTTTTCCCGGCCGCGTCGTCGGGTACTGACCAGATGCGCCGACTCGAGTATCCCAAGGTGCTTTGTGACGGCCTGGCGGCTCATGTCGAGTAACGTGCACAACTCGCTCAGGCTTTGGCCATCGCGTTCAAACAACGCATCCAGCAGCTTGCGTCGTCCCGAATCCGCCAGCGCTTTGAACACCTCATCCATTCAGACATTATGCAACCAAAAAGTTGCATGGAAAAGCGTCACGCAAAGCCCGGTGCTACTCTTGCGCGATGCCCCTGCCGTCAAAGTCCTTCATGCCCACACTGTTCATAGCCTGCATCCTGGTGTTTGCCTGCACACCACCGGAAAGCCCCCCGAATAACCAATCGTCGCCGGCGCCGGGCGCAGACAATGCGCCGGTGCCAAGCTTTGTCCCTGCAGACGCGGACACGCCGGTACAAATTCAGTTCCGGCAGGCCATAGACAAGATTGAACTGGCACGCGCGCAGGGTGAGTCAGACAACCTTGGGCAAGCACTCGGCGAGCTCGGGATGCTGTATCAGGCGT
>CBDUSC010000148.1:0-5184 GCA_965369735.1 uncultured bacterium | reverse complement strand
TGGCAGCTGGCGCTGGGTGATGTATGAGATCGACGATCTCGAGTTGGCGCATTTTTGGCTGGACATAGGTGCCGATCTTCTCGTAACCTTGTGGCCGGGCGAGCTGATGGGCCGGCCATTTGACGGTCAGGCGGATGATGCAGAGGATAGCGAGTGAGCCATTATGACGTTGTCGTCATCGGCGGTGGCATCAATGGTGCCGGTGCGGCCCAGGCGGCAGCGGCGGCAGGTTTTACAGTCCTGCTGCTGGAAAAAACAGCGCCCGCTGCCGGCACATCAAGCCGCTCCAGCAAACTGATTCACGGTGGTTTGCGTTATCTCGAGAGCTATGAATTCCATCTCGTACGCGAAAGCCTGGCCGAGCGCGCAATCCTGTTGCGAAATGCTCCGGAACTGGTCCGGCTCAGGTCTTTTTTCGTGCCGGTGTACAAAAAAGCACGGCGGCCACCCTGGCTTGTCCGCATCGGCCTGAGCCTGTATGCAACCCTCGGCGGTCTCAGCAGTGACAATCTGTTCAGGGCGGTCGGCAAAAACGAATGGGGCTCGCTGGACGGATTGACCACCGATGGACTAAAGGCGGTGTTCTGCTACAAGGATGCACAAACCGATGACCATCAACTGACCAAAGCAGTGATCGCATCGGCGGTTTCGCTGGGGGCGGAAACAGCCATACCGGCCCGGCTCGTCTCTGCCCGTATTGATTCACCTGCATCCGAAATCGAATACGAGCTTGATGGTCAAATATATTCATGTACCGCAACCACTATCGTCAATGCGACCGGCCCATGGATTAACGAAGTCATCGATTACATCGAACCCAAACAGGACAAGCTGCCAATCGACCTGGTGCGTGGCGCCCACATCATCGTCAACCAGCCCACAAGGAAAGGCATGTATTACGTTGAGAGCCCCAGAGATGGCCGCGCGGTATTCATCATGCCGTGGCATGACGACACGACCATGATCGGTACAACCGAATCAAAATTTCGGCGCCACCCGGACACGGTACTGCCGTTGCCCCGCGAGCTAAGCTATCTGCTGAATGTGGCCTGCCATTATTTCCCGCGTTTCCAGCAGGTACGACCCACCGATCTGGTCGACTCCTTTGCCGGTTTGCGGGTGTTGCCCAGAAAGGACGGGCACGTCTTTCATCGATCGCGCGAAGTCATACTTACAACCGATCGGCAAAAAAAACCGCGCCTGGTCAATATTTATGGCGGAAAACTGACCACATACCGGGCGACGGCAGAAAAGGCGCTCGCAAAAATCCTGCCAACGCTACCGGACAGCAAACCCCGCGGTGATACCCGACAACTACCATTGCAGCCGGTGGACTAACCTGAAATCATGCGCGGCTGATGAAACGAATTCTCAAAAGCCCGCTTTTTATCTCACTGGCCATCGTGGTTGTGCTGATCATGCTCATATCCACTGTCTCGAACATTGTCTTCAGACACCTGGAGGAGCGGGAAGCAGCAAGGGAAAACGCCGCGCAGCTCACTGCTGCTGCCCTGACGATATCACCAGACACCGGTCCCACAGACATGACGGTGGAACCATTGCCCAACCCGGGCGCGGGTGAATCCTCATCCACCACAGACAACCCAATGCACCCCATACTTGCGGAGTACCTGGATACCGATAACTGGCTTGATTTTGTGCAAAAGTACTGGGATCGAGCTCAGGCCGGCGAGGTTGAGGCCATGGTGCGAGTGCATGATGCCTTGAGTACCTGCACCTTGTTCCAAAAGGAAATCAGCACATCAAAGACAAAAGAAGAGCTGGAAACAAAACTGCGCGAAACGCGTCATGAAACCGATGTCAATGTCGGTGTCTCGGTTTTCGAAAAATGCAAACCACTGGTGACCAAACTCCATAACTATCCTGGCTGGGGGCGGTTATTGTTCCAGGCGGCACTGGCAGGCCACCCGCAGTCAAAGGCGCGTGTTGTTATTGACTACTACATCAACCGAAATTACATCGGTCGCGATGACCTGCCCTATTCCCCGGCCGAATTCCTGATCGAAGCGATGGAATCGCACCAACCTGAAGTTTTCGCGATGGTAGGATCATTCGCCGAGTACTATGGCATTCTTGAAGACACCAGCGACTCCAATACTTATGGATGGAAATTGCTTGGCTGCCGCTTCGGTATGGAATGCGATTCGGACAAGCACTTCAAGGCCGGCTGTGCGACTTCGCCACCGGAGTGCGATGGTGCGGAAACCTTGTATGACTATTATCGAAACGTTATTGGCGAAGATGCCTACATCGCCGCTGAGCAACGCGCCGATATTTTGCATGCATTGGTGCTGGAACAGCGCTGGGATGATCTGGGCGTCAACTACGTCTGGTAGGATTCATTCAATAAAAGCAGTACTATATTCGGCGAAAATTCACTTTAAAAACAATAAGTTATATTTGATACACATACATGCAGAAAAAAACTGCAGGTTTCAGCTTTGATTCAGGGTGCTCGCAAGTTGAACCTGAGGTAGCGTATCGATCCCGTCTCGACCTCGGTCTTGAACCGGTCCAGCCAATGCTTGATGGTGGCCAGATCGAATCCCGGTGTGGCACTTCCGGCGATCATGCCGCCGGCGCCCAGTAGCAGTAGTTTGCGTTTCAGGCGCTGCACCAGGTTAGTGAGACCGCCGCTCTCATCTGCAATGGTCTGGATTTCAAAACCTGCAACCGTGAATTCACTCGCGTAGCTATCCTGATCCATGGCATCGACCAGGCAAGTCCAGGGTGCAATGACCTCGGCAATATCGGCAGGCAATGGGCCGGCGATGGCCATATCTGTAATTGCCAGTTTGCCCCCCGGTTTTAAAACGCGTTTGATCTCGGCAAGCACGGCAACCTGGTCGGCAAACAGGCTGAAGGAGCACTCGGCCAGAACGCCGTCGAGCTCGTTATTTTCAAATGGCAGCCGGTGGGCATCGGCCTGGACGAATCTGACTCCAGTATCATTTACACCCGTTCTTTCAATCGCCCGTTCAATATTGGCAGCGCTGAGATCTACACCGCAGACTTGCAAACCAGAATCCCGGGCCAGCATCAAAGCTGTCGTTCCGGTGCCACAGCCCAGGTCAGCTACCGAGGCATGGGCTGGCAGCTCCATTGCAGCAAGTGTTCTGCGTGTGAGATCCTCGCCTCCGGGATGAAAGATATCTTCCGCAAGATGCCGGACCCAATCTTGCTCATAAAAGGTCGAGCAGCACGACTCAGTGACCGCTGTCATTCGTATCGCCTCCATCGTCACTATCATTCAGCGACCAGTCATAGGACCGGTAGCGAATTCGGTATTTGTGATCTTTTGCCGCCTGCAATTGTTGCTCAAGCCCGGGTTCGGCGTACTGCTGAAGATAACCGAGTATGTCGTCCGGGAATTCTTTTTTGTACCACTTGAAAATACTCGACAAATACAGCGTTTCATTGTCCACAGACACATTTTCCCCGTTGTTGATAAAGTCCCGCGCTGCTGTGTCGAGTTGTTCGTCGCTCCATTCCCAGGAGCGCAGTATCGGGCAGGATTCACTGGCGCAATTCAATGCGAAATGCAGCCGCGCATCCTTCTGGTTTGCCAGCACATGCTTTTCAAATTTGTAAAGACTGGTTTTCTTGCCACCTACCACAACCTTGCGGTCGTAGAAAAAGCCCTTCCCGGGTACCACCCTGGAACTCAGGGAAATTTTCACATCCCGCACACTCTCCAGTGGCCAGTATTCCAGTACTGCCTGCAGGACCAGGGTGTTGTATGTGTTGATCCAATAGCTGCGTCTTGCCTCACTCGCAGGAAACAGATCGGGATGGCTGTCCGGGCTGACGCGTGCAATCAGGTCTACCTGGCGGCCCAGCGCTGCCAGGTCTTCGGGCGCATTTTTCCATGCCTCATAATCCACTTTTTCGCCGCCATCGACCGCGTATTTCGTAACCAGCGCAAGAAATGGTTCGTCGGTGTACACCGGCGCTGTCTCATCAGCAGTCATATCGTCTCCCGGCGCGGCGGCGATTTCTGCAAGCACCAGCAATGCCAGAACCAAAACCAGGATCGGACCCAGAGAGACGCAAAAACATTTTGTTTCATGCATTGATCACCTTTTCGTTCTCCATTCGTGGTCGAGTGATTGCATTGAATTCGCAAAACGATACGGGGTTGCCATCCTTGTCGAGTACGTGCACGCAACACTGATCTACGCGATCCTGATCATACGTCCAGGCATCCATGAATGGCTTGATGCTGATGGTCAGCAGCTTGTCCCAGACATTCCCGGCGCCGGTTTGAAGCTCAATCAGGGCATCCAGAACGCGGTCGACATCGGCATCATTCAAGTCTTGCAGCAGTTGATGAACCCCATCGCCCGAACTGGCCCAACGGATAGCTTCGCTGATGGCCTGCGGGCCATTGATCGTGTTGGAAAATCTGTCAATCAGATCCCGGGCTTCATCGCAATCCCAGGATTCATAGCGGGGAAAATAGCGCGATACCGGGAGTAAGCCATCGCCGGTTCGAATCGCGACAGCCATACCAAAGCAGTTTGGATCCGAGCAGGGTATCGGCATGAAATCCTCTGGTGAGAATACCCCGAATTGATCACAAATCAGCGTGACAGTGTCCGCCAGGGTCAGGCGATCTGTTACGCGATCCGGGCACCGCGGATTATCATAACGCCCGGAGTACATGGCTGGCTGGATGACGACATTCTTGAGCGCCGGATTCTCAACCGCCAGACGTACAAAGTCACCCACCTCATGGTCATTGATGTTCCGGGTCAACGTCATTACCGGGTGAACCCGGATGCCTTGGGCCTGACAATTCTCCAGTGCCCGGCGCTTGATCCCGAGCAGGTCACTGCGGCCGCGCAAACGCGCATGAGTGCTGTCATCGAAGCCATCGAATTGCAGGTAGACAAAAATCTGGCCATCCGGGTATTGGTCCATGCAATTCGCCAGGCGCGTCGCGAAATTCGCCTGGGCCAGCTTGATGCCATTGGAGTTGATGCAGACCTTGTGGAAACCACGCTCGAACAACACATCAATCATTTCAAAAAAACGGGGATGGATCGTCGGTTCGCCGCCGGAGAGCTGGATCATATCGGAGCCACGTTTGCCCCCGGCCACCAGTTGATCCACCTGGCGGGTAAATTCTTCCAGGCTCATCGCTGTTGAGTGCCTGGGTGC
>CBDUSC010000147.1:0-5191 GCA_965369735.1 uncultured bacterium | reverse complement strand
GCGCCGAGATATGTACCAGCGAACCGGCCAGCGGTACCCCGGGCGCACGTGTCCGTGACAAGGTGGAAGGAATGTTTCTCGGGAACCCGGCAAGGGCTGAATCAGGAAGCCGTGAGGGAACCCAGGACAAATCGTCCGCGAGGAAGTAACAATGACATCCGGCAGTAACGGAGGTTAATGGCCGGATATCATCATCAATAGATCGGAGTGGGCCCGCCAATGTGGCGGGCCTGTTTCGTTTGGAGCACAATAAACTGATTCTCTGGTGGCTGATCGACATATGAACAGGAAATCAATGTCACGAATTGCGTATTTGGTTCTGACCGTTTTTGCCTGCGGATTTCATGCGTTGGCGATCGGGGCCGATCTTAGCTACAGAGTTGCAGGTATCATCGAAACAAACAATGATGCCCTGGCGATGATCGAGTCATCGGATGGTGAGCAGGCTGTGTATCGGCCCGGAGACACAATAGGGTCGGGAGAAATTGGTAGCGTGTCCAGCGATGGGGTCATTGTTTTGCTGGATGGGCAAACCTTTTTGTTACCGTTGCAGGGTGAACCCACCTTGCTTCGCGATCTGGAGCTTTCAAAGGCTGGTTACCATATGAAAATTGGTGACGGCGTCGGTCAGTACGATATTGATTTTGATGAAGCAAGGGCGGCGCTGGCGGATGCAAACAGACCGCCCGACGAGAAGGAAAAAAATAACCCCGAATATATTTTTCAGCGTATCGCCGATGCCTTGAATTTGCCCACCGGGGCACGTGTCCAGGCCGTCGATGAAAAAGCGGTCGACTCGGCAGATAGCGCTGTATTGGCATTGGTCGCGGGCATGCACCACGATCTTCTGCGCATCCGGGTCTCCGTCGTGCCGGGTGTGAGCCGGGTCTATATATCGTAGCAACCGGATCTCATTGCCGAGCAGTAGTAAACTGCAGGCGTGATTCTCAGCGGATATTTTTCTGACTTCTCGTTTCGAATACGATGCGCGCTGCTTGTGTTTGTCAGCGTAGTTTTGGGCGCTTGCGACCAGGGCACGGCGCCGCAATCAGAGGCACCCGGGTTGCCTGGTATTCCTGTTGTCGAAGGCGCTCAACTTGATGTTGTGGCGCAAGCACAACTTGAGACCCTTTACGCGCGCATCGAGCTCGATCCGCTTGATGCAGATGTCAATGGCGAGTTTGGTATGCTCTTGCAGGGATACGGGTTTTTGGATGCTGCGATCGCTTGTTATATGCGCGCGCAGCGGCTGGCACCGGATGTGTTCGAGTGGCCTTATTTCCTGGGTTTTGCATATGCCGCCAATGGGCAACTGGACCAGGCAGCCATGAGTTTCGAGACTGCGCTGGCACGGCGACCCGATTTTCTGGCGGCCCAGGTCAAGCTTGCGCGCGTTTACCTGGATCTGGGTGAAATTGATAAAGCCGAGCGGCTGTACCGATCTGCACTTGAGACACAGCCCGATCGTGGTGAGCCCTACTATGGTCTGGGTCGCATCTCCATGCGGCGTGGCGACATGGAAAGCGCGATTCAACTGTATGAAAAAGCATTTGAACTCGCAGGACACAGCGCGGATTTGCATTACGCTTTGGCGGAAGCGTTTCGAATGGCAGGTGATGCCGAAAAGGCTCAAGGGCAACTGGATTTGTTTGAGCAATATCGTGACGTGCCTATCAAGGGCAATTCACCCTTGCCCGCAGCGGTGATTGCTTATGTCAGTGAAAACGCGGCAGAGGAACAATCGCGACCCGATACCAGTACGCCATCGGCCAGGGCGACATCACAGGAATCGGCGGGCTTCGATGTCGACGCCGAAATCAACGCAATCAAGGCCGAGATTGAAAAAGGCGCAGCTGATCCTGGCTTGTATGCAAGCCTTATGGTCTTGTATGGCCAAAAGCGGGACTCAGAAAATACGCAAATATATTACAAGCGTGCAACCGCAGGCATGGGTTTGGACCCGGTCATGCATTTTGTCGCGGGTAATATATTTTTGTCCTTGCAGGAATACGAGCAAGCGCGTATTGCGTACATCCGCGTGTTACGAACCCAGCCCGACAATGCAAACACTCATCACCAGATGGGTGTGACCTATGATTACCTTGGTGATGGCGATGCCGCGACCAGCCATTACCGAAAAGCGATTGAGCTTGACGCCGGTCGCGAGATTACGCGCAGTCTCCTGGGCCGTCGCCTTGCGTTGTCGGGCTCATACGATGAAGCATTACGCCAGTATCGAAATCCGCCTGGTGAGACATCGGTGCCTGCATGGGTCGCTTATGCACGTGCCGGTGTAGCAGGAGCGGCCGGTGATATGCCAGCGCGTGACCATTGGCTTGATGAGTCTGAGCGAATTGCAAAGCTGGCAGGCGATGAACAAGTTGCGGATGCGGTCGACGTCATGCGTACCGATTCGGGAACCGGTCAGTGAAGCTGATTGTCACGACATTGATTTTTGTCGTCAGTTTGCTGGGTGCAGGTTGCAGTAAAAACGAGCCTCAATTCGATATTCGCTTTACCGGGATATCGGCCGAATCGGGTCTGCAGTTCGAGCATATCAACGATGCCCGTGGCGAGTTTTTGATTCCGGAAATCATGGGATCTGGTGTTGCTGTTTTTGATTTTGATCACGATGGCGATCTCGATGTTTTCCTGGTGCAGGGCAGCTCGCTACAACCGGGTAACTTGGGCGGTGATAGCACCCGCCAGGGGCACCGCATGTTCCGCAATAACCTGACCGAGTCGGGTGAGCTGGGTTTTACCGACGTTTCTGATGAAACCGGTGTCGGTGTGGTGTCCTATGGCATGGGCGCTGCAGTGGCCGACTACGATGGAGATGGCTGGCAGGACATCTATATCACCTCATACGGGCAAAATACGCTTTTGAAAAATGAAAACGGACAGTCGTTTCGGGATGTCACATCTGAGGCGGGTGTGTCTGATACCTCATGGAGTACCAGCGCGTCATTTTTTGATATGGATAATGACGGGCATCTGGATCTGTATGTGGTGAATTACCTGCAGTTCACGAACAAGGACAACCAGGTCTGCAAGGACTCCATTATCGCCCGGGGTTATTGCCACCCGCTTGTGTACCCACCGGCAACGGATCGTTTGTACAGGAACAATGGAAACGGCACTTTTTCCGATGTCACCCGCGAAAAAGAAATAGACCGGATTGCAGCGCCCGGTCTCGGCGTCGTGGCCTCGGATCTGAACGGCGATGGCTGGACAGATATTTATGTTGTGAATGACCGAGAGGCCAACTTGTTGTGGATGAACCGGGGTGATGGCAGATTCGATGAAAAAGGATTACTGGCAGGTGTCGCTTACAACGTGGATGGCCAGCCCGAGGCTGGCATGGGTGTCACCGCCGGTGATTTCGACCGGGATGGCGATGCCGATTTGTTTGTTACCCATTACGACCCGGAAACGAACACCCTGTATCTCAACAATGGTTCGGCACAGTTTCAGGATACTACCGACACGGTCGGCCTGGGTTACGTAAGCCTCGGGTACACGGGTTGGGGTACATCGTGGATTGATTTTGACAACGATGGTATGAGTGATCTATTTGTCGCAAATGGCGCCATAACCGTCCAGGCCGATCAGCTTGATAGTGAATATCCCTATGCGCAGGCCAACCAGTTATTCATGCAGACTGAAAACAGTCGCTTTGTCGAAGTGACAGAGTTTGCCAGTGCAGAGCATGGGCGAGAAGTCAGCCGCGGCGCCGCGTTTGGCGATCTGGATAACGATGGAGATATCGACATCGTGATTGCCAACAATAACGGTACAGCCCGTGTACTGAGAAATGACCAGGCGACCGGTAATCACTGGCTGGATGTAAAATTGCTAAACAATAAGAGCAACACCGATGCAATCGGCGCGCGTATTAAACTGGTTGTTGATGGCATGCCGATGCAATCGCGGCATGTGCGCTCGGATGGCAGTTATCTCAGCGCCAGCGATACACGCGTACACTTTGGTCTGGGTGGAAGCACCCGTGTCGATTACCTCGATGTAATCTGGCCGGATGGCGAAACCCAGCGTATCGATGGGCCAAAAGTTGATGCGTTGCTGATTGTGCGACGGTAGCTACCCTACTGGTTATCCTCCTGGCTACCGGCAGACCCGTCTGTCTCATCTGTCTCATCTGTCTCATCAGACGGGGATTTGCGTAATCTTATCGCGCGCCACACCAGCCAGCTTGCAACCGGTAATGCCATGGGTAATACAAGGCCGGCGCCAATCCAGCCTTGTGGTAGCAATGCAGAACCGCTTGCCGCAAGTACGACTGCGTACACCGAATTCCCCGCGACACAGGCGATCAGAAATTTGCCCAGAGACAGATGCGCGGCCCCGGCGCTGATGGTCAGGGCTTCGGCAAGTACCGGAACCGGGCGACTCAGGAACACTGCTATCAGGGCCGGTTGGCTGGGCGCACGCGCGTTCAGTTTTGACAGTGTCAGACGCCCGATCAGGTAACCGGCCGTGTTGCCGGCCATCAGCCCGAGCAGGGTCCAGGCAAACCCGGAAAAAACACCCAGCCTTGCGCCGAGCAAACTCCCTATGACGCTCGATGGCACCGGGATCAACAAGTCAGATGCCAGGATGGCAGCACCGGTCAGGCCGAATGACAGCGCCGAATCATCGCTGGCAGACAACCATTTATCGCCAGGCAATTCGCCAATTATGACAAAAGGCACGATCGGGATAAGCAAAGCGACTATAATTACAGTTGCCAGACGCAGTAGTGGCGGCCAGTGTCGATTCGCGCTTGCCATGCGACGAGTTTAACCAATCGGAGCCGTGTCTGCGATCTCGCACAACAGCCGTACAACAGGAATAACAAAATGGCAGCGAGTGCACAGGGTTTTATCCCGCAGCTGAAAATGGATGTGATGTTTGATGGCGTACGCTACAGCGATGCCCTGGGTGCGGCGATGTCGCATGCTTTGCCAAACTATTACCCGTATAGATTCAAAAAGGGCGAACATGACCCTACCGGGACAGGCAAGACCCAGATTCCATACCTGATGACGACAAAAGACGGGACGCTGATGCGCATCAAGGGCAATGGCGACTCCGACTGGCAAATCGAAGGTAGTCTTGAGCAGGGCTATACTCTTGCAAACGACCTGCAAAAACGTCGCGTTGCAATCGATATAGAACCGCTGCCCGAGTGGAT
>CBDUSC010000146.1:0-5235 GCA_965369735.1 uncultured bacterium | reverse complement strand
GACCGCAACCTGGCGTATATGAATATTGACGATGCCGCGCGTTTGTATCAGCTGAACAATCGAGTGTCGGGTGTACGCTTGCGTTTGGATGACATGTTTTTGGCGCCATCGGTAGTCAGATCCGTTGCAATGAAAATGGGGGGTGGTGTCTACATTACGGACTGGACGCGCAAACACTCCAACTTTTTTCGTTCCATACAGATAACAAAATCGATGATGTTTGTGATCCTGCTCTTGGTGGTTGGTGTGGCTGCTTTCAACATAGTTTCCACGCTGGTCATGATCGTGCGGGATAAACAAGGCGATATAGCAATACTCAGAACAATTGTATCCGCGCCGCGCAGCATCATGGCTATTTTCATAATTCAAGGCACTGTCATAGGAGTCATCGGTACGCTGGCCGGTCTGGCACTGGGCGTGCTGTTGTCATTGAATATTGAAACGCTGATTAATGGTCTGGAGGGGCTTTTGGGTATTCAATTTCTGGCACCCGATGTTTATTATATTTCCGATTTGCCGGCGGAGGTTCGTACCGGTGATTTGGTTCGCATCTGTTCCACTGCGTTGTTTCTGGCGCTGGTATCAACGATTTATCCCGCGTGGCGGGCCGCACGCATCCAACCGGCTGAGGTGCTGAGGTATGAGTAGCCCGCTTCGCGACGGTGCACCGGTACTGTTGTGTCAAAACCTGACGCGCCATTTCCAGCAGGGTCCGGTCACGCTGGATGTTTTGACCGGTGTCGATCTCGAAGTGCAGCGTGGCGAGACATTGTCGATCGTTGGTGCCTCCGGTAGCGGCAAGACCACATTGCTTCAGTTACTGGGCGGCCTGGATTCACCAACCAGTGGCAGCGTCAGGATCTGCGGACAAAACATCAGCGAGCTCAGCGATGCAGAACGCGGCACATTGCGAAATCATTCCGTTGGCTTCGTCTATCAGTTTCATCATCTGCTACCGGAGTTCAGCGCACTCGAAAACGTGGCCATGCCGCTGCTGATCCGGCGCATGGATTCTCAGGAAGCGCAGAGCAAGGCAACAGCATTGCTGGAGCGCGTGGGTCTTGGTGAACGACTGAGTCACCGGCCCGCGCAATTATCCGGCGGCGAGAGACAAAGGGCTGCAGTTGCACGCGCCCTGATCAGCGAGCCCGATCTGGTGCTGGCTGATGAGCCGACCGGTAACCTGGATAAAAAAACCGGTGACAAGGTGTTCAACCAGATGCTGGATCTGAACCGTGAACTCGGTACGGCACTGGTAGTCGTAACACACGACCCCGATATTGCGAGGCGCATGGGAAGGGTGTTGACGCTGGAGCGCGGCAAGCTGCGCAATGGCGAATAAATCCGGATAGATCGCAGCAGGCCGGAATTAAAAAATACAGAGGCAAAACGCCGGGATAAAACGATATTTCCCGCTGTAGAGGTTTGCCTCAACGTGTCATAAACGTGCTGCCATGGCACTCCACTCACTACTGTTTGTTGCCGGCATGGCGGCATTGCACAGCATGCCGGTGTTACCACCAGCCACTATCGGCATCATTTTTCTGCTGTGCATCCTGATTATCGCCCGACAACCAAAAACCAGATGGGTCCTGACCCTGCTGATTGGATTCGCGTGGGCCTGGCTGCATGCAGCTCAACGTCTGGAGGATCGACTGGATGCATCGCTGGACGGGGAAAAACTCGTGATGCGTGGTTGCGTCGTATCGCTACCACAGAAACGCGGGTATGGGTGGCGATTCGACTTCGAACCGGATAACCCGAACCTGCCGGGGCTTTTGCGCCTGTCTTCATTTCAACATGAGATGGTGATCCGGGCAGGCGAATGCTGGCAGTTCACCGCGAAACTTCGGCTACCGCGGGGCACCAAAAATCCAGGCGTCAGCGACTACGAAACACGATTGTTCCGCGATGGCATCGGGGCGACCGGTTATGTCATCAAACATGTGGACAATCACCGATATGCACTGGCTGGTTGCTGCGTACTGTTGCGACTACGCAATCGTATCGGCAAAGAAATCGATAACCTGATTGATTCAGATGGCGGGCTCTCCACGAGAACGGCCGCCATCATACGCGGCCTGGCAATTGGTGATAAATCACGCCTGACCCCGGATCAGCGCGCAGTATTCGCAGACACCGCAACGGGCCATTTGATGGCGATATCGGGTCTGCATGTAGGGCTCGCAGCGTGGCTGGGTTACATACCGGGTTACCTGGTCTGGTGGCTATGGCCGCGCAAACGGGGTCGCTGGCCACGCCACTCTGTCATGCTGGTCGCCGGGTTTCTCGGTGCTGTCCTGTATGCGGCAATGTCGGGGTTTGCGATCCCCACGCGGCGGGCGCTGGCAATGTTGGCTGTGTACGTGGTGGCACGATTTTCAGCCCGGAGTGTTTCACCGGCACAGGGCCTGGTGCTGGCTGCGGTCCTGGTGAATATTCTGGACCCGTTTGCGTTACTCGCACCCGGGTTCTGGATGTCATTTTGTGCTGTTGCCGCCATTCTTCTTGGCATGCACGGCGTAACCGGGCGACTGACCCAATTCATTTCCATGCAATGGAGCGTGTTTGTCGGTCTGATGCCGGTCATTACACTGGTGTTTGGCAAACTGGTGATTGCATCCCCGGTGATCAATGCGATCGCTGTTCCCTATTTTTCCATACTGGTCATACCGGCGGCATTGGTGGGCAGCATGGTGTCACCGATTTTGCCTGCGCTGGCGGAGATCCTGCTGAGTGTCTCCGCCAAAGCGATCGATTTTTCCTGGCCGCTGCTGGAGCACATGGCCGCAGCACCGTATCTGACAGCGGCCACATCAAGCCTGTGGATCGTACTGGCGTTGACGGCGGTGACCGCGATCGTATTGACCCGCATAACAGCTTTTCAGTATTGGCTGGTGTTTCCATTGCTTGTCATGAGCCTGGCTGGCCGAAGCGCCAATATTCCCCATGGCGAGCTGAGAATGGATCTGCTGGATGTGGGTCAGGGCCTCGCAATCGTCCTGCGAACCCGGCACCACGTTCTTTTATACGATGCCGGTCCTGCCTGGCGCGCGGGTTTCGATTCGGGATCCATGATCGTTGTACCGTTTTTGCATCACCTGGGGTTCAAAAGGGCAGACATGCTGATTGTCAGTCATTCCGATATGGATCATAGCGGCGGCGCGGCCTCCGTGATCGATCGTATCGATGTGTCAAAGGTATTGGTCAGCGACTTGCCGGGGCTGGTTGATGCCGATATCTGCGAACGTGGCATGAAGTGGACCTGGGATGGCGTGGAGTTCGCGATATTGCACCCTGATGCGCAGGCACAGATGGGCGCAAACAGAGGCAACAATGATTCCTGTGTCATCAGAATCAGCACCGGAATTCACGCGATACTGCTGCCCGGCGATATCGAATCGGCTACCGAACGCCATTTGACAGGAAATGGCAGCGCGCTGGCTTCCGATGTTGTGGTTGTCCCGCATCATGGCAGCACAACGTCGTCGACCGCGCCGTTTGTCAGGGCGACAGGCGCACGCTATGCGCTGATCTCAAACGGCTGGAACAACCGCTGGGGTTTTCCGAAACAGGCAGTGACCAGGCGCTGGACCGGGCATGGCGGAGTAGTGCTCACAACCGCAAAGCATGGAAGCCTGTCTTTGGCAATTAATGCTGCGGGTATCAGATACGGGCCGGATGGCTATCGGGACAGCCATCGGTATTACTGGTCGGCCGCGGATGTAAACCACTGAAAGTGGACTGAAAATCGGTTCCGAATACCTGTCGGGTGCAGTATCATGCCGCAGAATCAATGCGCGACACGAATTGCCGATAACACGACATGTTTGAAATTATCAAATCCGGTGGCTGGCTCATGGTGCCCATACTGGCGTGTTCAGTGGTAGCTGCAGCCATCATCATCGAGCGTCTTTGGACCCTGCAAAAGCAACGCGTGTTGCCAGATAACCTGGTCGGCAAGGTCTGGGAGTGGGTCGAAAAGAAGGAAATCAATGAAAAGCATATCGATGCGCTGAGCGGGAGCTCGCCATTGGGAGAAATTCTGTCCGCCGGGCTGGCAAATCGAAATCGCGATAGAGACATCATTATGGAGCGTGTTCAGGACACCGGCCGGCACGTGATTCACGAGCTTGAAAGATTTCTGAATCCCCTGGGAACCATTGCCGCGATATCTCCGTTGCTCGGGCTGCTGGGTACTGTGATCGGAATGGTCAAAGTATTTTCGGCAATTACGACTTTTGGCGTCGGGGATCCGTCTGTACTCGCCAATGGTATTTCAGAAGCGCTCATCACAACTGCCGCCGGTCTGACAGTGGCGATACCAGCATTGATCGGATACCGGTATTTGCGGGGCAGGGTAGACGGCCTGGTTATCGCAATGGAAAAAGAAGCGATCAAACTGGTCGAGGCAATGGATAGCAGCAACGGAGATTCGGGCGGTACTCGCCGCAAGGGCAAAAAGAAATGAATCTCCAGACACGCTTACGCGAAGAGCCCGAGGTCAATCTGACGTCGTTGATTGATGTGGTTTTGCTGTTGCTGGTATTTTTTATGGTTTCGACGACGTTTGTCGATGAAGCCGAGCTCAAAGTAACGCTGCCTGAAGCGACGCAGGAAGTCACGATGGGCGCAACTGCGGAAACCCTTGAAGTGGTAATCACCGCAGCGGGCGCATATCGCGTTGGTAACCGTGAGCTGATCAATAACGACCCGCTGACACTACGTCGTGCAATCGAGGCCGAAGCCGGTGATCGTCGTGACCTGACAATTACCATCCGGGCTGATGCGCAAGCGACGCACCAGTCTGTGGTCACCGCGATGGATATCGCGGGACGCCTCGGATTTGTCAACGTCAATATCGCGACCACACACAACGGGGAATAACCCGAGCAGATGATCCCAAGCGATGAACACTAGCGCTGCGCAAAACAAGGGTGTAGTCGTTTACAAGCGGTTGTTTGCGTACGCCTGGCGATACTCGCCGATGTTTATTACTGCAGTCATCGGCATGGCGGTATATGGCCTGTCCGAAGCGGGTATGGCGCGCATGATGAAACCGCTTATGGATGGTGCGTTCATACAGCGTGACGCAGAAATGGTGGTCGATATCCCCCTGTTTATCATTTCACTTTTCCTGATACGTGGTCTTGCCGGATTCCTGTCGGGTTACTGCATCGGCTGGATTGGCAGAAAGGTTATTGTCAGTTTCACTAATTTCAGTCACTATTCCAT
>CBDUSC010000145.1:0-5288 GCA_965369735.1 uncultured bacterium | reverse complement strand
ACAAGGTGACGGGTGTGCGGGCGCCCTGGTACACATCCGGCAACCACATGTGGAACGGCACCGCTCCGAATTTGAACGCGATACCGACCACGATGAATGCAAGCGCGAAAACAACCTGAATATCGGTGGGATCGGCACCGGCGGTGTTGGGGTCCAGGGCAATCGCCAATTGACCAAGCTCCAGCGTGCCTGTCGCACCATACAGATAGGACATACCAAATAGCAGTGTGCCCGATGCGATTGCACCCAGCACAAAATACTTCATGGCTGACTCAGCCGCGACAGGTGATTTTCGATCAAAGGCCACAAGCGAATACAAAGATAGTGACAGTAATTCGAGACCGAGATAAATCGTCAGCAAGCTGTTTGCAGCAATCATGGTCATGATGCCCAGCGTCGCAAACAAACCCAGCAAATAGTATTCGCCTTTGAATAAATCATTCCGTAGCAAATAGTCGCGCGAATACAAAAACACGACAGCCACGACCAGGTAGGTGCACAACTTCAGGATATCGCCAAGACGATCCGCTTGATAATGACCACCCAGGACAATCGTATCGGCATCGACGGCACCGATGACGGTCATTACCGCCGCGCCTGCGAGCGCCAGGATTGACAACGCGTAGGTTATTACACGGTTGCGATCGTTCAAAAACAGATCTACCAGCAAAACAACACAAATAGCACAAAGCAGGAAGATCTCTTCCGAGGCGAACGCAAATTGTGAAGCTGTAACTGGCATGCCTTATAGCTTTGTCTGAGTTATCTGTTGAACAAGTTGTTGCAGCGTCGCTTCCATGAGCTCTACCAGCGGCGCCGGGTATAGCCCAAGTGCAAGTACTGCAATAGCTAATACCCCTAAGACTATGAATTCTCGGGAATTAATATCCTGAAGCTCTGCCACGCTGTCGTTGGCGACATCGCCGAAAATGACGCGCTTGACCATCCACAATGTGTAGGCTGCGCCGAGGATCAGGGTCGACGCTGCCAGGAACGCGAACCAGAAGCTGGCTTTGAAGCTGGCAATGATGACAAAAAACTCGCCCACGAAACCCGATGTTCCCGGCAACCCGGCATTGGCCAGCGCAAACAAAACCATGAATGCAGCGAATTTGGGCATGGTGTTCACAACACCGCCATAGTCCGCGATCTGGCGACTGTGCATGCGGTCATACATGACACCGACACACAGGAACAAGGCGCCCGAGATCAGGCCATGCGAAATCATCTGTACCATACTGCCCTGCATGCCCAGCGTTGCGCCCTCAAGCGACCCGGTACGCGCCAGTATCATGAATACGATAAACATACCGAGTGTGACAAAACCCATGTGGGCAACGGATGAATAGGCGATGAGCTTTTTCATGTCCTTTTGAGCCATCGCAACAAGACCGATATATACAACCGCAATCAGCGACAATGAGATGATGAGCCAATCCAGTTCCCGGCTGGCATCAGGCGCGATCGGCAAACTGAATCTCAGGAAACCATAGCCACCCATTTTCAGCATAATGGCTGCGAGGATGACCGATCCGCCGGTCGGGGCTTCAACATGTGCATCGGGCAGCCAGGTATGCACTGGCCACATCGGTACCTTGACCGCAAAAGCAAGCAGGAACGCAACAAAAATGAGCATTTGTACATTCATGGTCAGCGGTAGCTGGTGAAAATCGAGTATCGAGTAACTACCGGTCCGGGTATACATGTAGATCAACGAAACCAGCATGAATACCGATCCAAGGAAGGTATACAAAAAGAACTTGATGGTCGCATAGACACGATTTGCGCCACCCCATATACCGATGATCAGGAACATCGGAACCAGCATGGCCTCCCAGAACACGTAGAACAGCATCGCGTCTACGGCAGAGAACACACCGATCATCAGCCCTTCCATGATCAGGAACGCGGCAAAGTACTGGGCCGGTTTTTTCCTGGCAAATTCCCAACTGGAAACCATCACCAATACCGTGATGAACGTCGTCAGCAAAATCAATGGCATCGATATTCCGTCGATGCCGATGTGATAGTTGATGTTGTAGGCGCTGATCCATGGTGCCAGTTCCTGGAACTGCATTGTGGCCGTTGCCGTATCGAACTGTATAACCAGGGAAATACTCAATACGAACGCAACGAGCGAAACCAGCAAGGCGATCCAGCGGCCCATGGCAATACGCGTGTCGCCCGCGGCCATAACCACAATGCCGCCCACAATGGGCAGCCAGATCAGGAGGCTCAATAGTGGCAAGCCGTTCAGCATTCAGTGATGTCCTTCCACGTGTTCACTCATCAGCCCCGCAACAGCATCCAGCCGACGAATGCTGACAAACCAATAATCATCGCAAACGCATAAAAATAGAGATAACCGGTCTGTACCTGGCGCACGACGGCCGCCAGCGCGCCTACCCCGCGCGCCGTACCATTGACGATTACCCCATCGATGACAATTTCGTCGCCGACCCTCCAAAGTGTGCCGCCGATGCCGCGTACGCCTTTGGCAATGACTTTTTCATTTAACTCATCGAAGTAATACTTGTTAATCAGCAAACGATACAGCGCTCCAAACCGCTCGCTGATCGCAGCCGGTATTCCCGGTTTGTACAGATACAGGAACCAGGCCGTTACAACGCCGCCCAGCATCAGGTAGAACGCGGGATTCTGTGCAGCATGCGTGACAAATGCCATGGGGCCATGCCAGTGACTGCCGATCTCGGCGAGTACATCCCGTTCGGCAGCCACCTGGATCGCAGCGCCAAAATAATCACCAAACAAAATCGGTTCTATAGTGTGCCAACCGATAACCAGTGACGGAATCGCCAGCAATATCAGCGGAACGGTCACGACCAGCGGGCTTTCTTTTACATGCTCGCGCGTATGCTCATCCATGCGCTCCTTGCCATGGAAAGTCATGAAGATCATGCGGAAGGTATACAGTGCCGTTACGAAAACACCGAGCAATACACTCCAGTACGCAAGTGTTGACCCCGGGATAGCGGAACCATGGACAGCCTCGATCAGCGCATCCTTGGAAAAATAACCAGAGGTGCCCGGAAAGCCAATCAGTGCAAACGCGCCAATCAACGCGGTGATATAGGTCACCGGCAAGTACTTACGCAGACCCCCCATTTTGCGCATGTCCTGTTCATGATGCAGAGCGATGATGACCGAACCGGCCGCAAGGAACAGCAGCGCTTTGAAAAACGCATGCGTCATGAGGTGGAAAATACTCGCTGCATATGCCGAAGCACCCAGTGCGACCGTCATATAACCAAGCTGTGACAAAGTAGAATAAGCAATGACCCGCTTGATATCGTTTTGCACCACGCCGAGCAAGCCCATGAAGAATGCGGTGAGTGACCCGATCACAATTACAAATGACAAAGCAGTAACCGACAATTCAAACAGCGGTGACATGCGCGCGACCATGAAAATGCCCGCGGTAACCATCGTGGCTGCGTGAATCAGCGCGGATATCGGTGTGGGACCTTCCATGGAATCCGGTAACCACACATGCAGCGGCATTTGCGCTGACTTACCCATGGCACCGATGAACAACAGAATACAGATCACGGACAACGCCGCCCATTCCTGTCCCGGAATAATTTCAATATGCTGGTTCACAATAGCCGGTGCCCGCTCAAACACCGCTGCATAATCCAGCGAACCGGTAAAATAAACGATGGCAGCAATACCGAGAATGAATCCGAAGTCGCCCACGCGATTGACAAGGAATGCTTTGAGATTGGCGAATATCGCACTTTCACGCTTGTACCAGAATCCAATAAGCAAGTACGACATCACACCGACCGCTTCCCAGCCAAAGAACAGCTGCAGGAAGTTGTTCGACATGACCAGCATGAGCATGGCGAAAGTAAACAGCGAGATATAACTGAAAAATCTCTGGTAACCGGGGTCATCGCGCATATAGCCAATGGTGTATACATGCACCATCAACGATACGAAGGTAACGACCGTCATCATCAGTGCAGTCAACCGATCAATCAGGAACCCTACTTCCATGCGCAGGCCATCTGTAACTGCCCAGGTGTACACCGAGCCGTTGACCGTCTCGCCACCCATCAACTGGTCGCGCAATACAACCGCGGACAATGCAAACGAGGTTCCGACGCCCAGGATGGTGATCCAGTGCGCGCCCGCTCGACCGATGTGTCGACCAAAGAGACCGGCGATAATCGCTGCGGTCAGCGGGGCTATTACGATTGCAAGATAAATCTGGTCCACGCCCTAGCCTTTTAACGAGCTCATGTCATCAACATTGATACTTCGCCGGCTGCGGAACAAAACGACAAGTATTGCAAGGCCGATAGCGGCTTCCGCCGCCGCAACAGTCAGAATGAAAAACACGAATACCTGGCCCGAGATGTCATCAAGGTGGCGTGAAAAGGCAATGAAGTTGAAGTTGACCGACAACAGCATCAGCTCAATGCACATCAGCAGCAAAATAACGTTCTTCCGGTTGAGAAATATGCCAGCCACGCTGATTGCAAAAAGAATCCCGGCGAGCAACAGGTAATGCGATACAGTGATCATGATTCTTTTTCCGTCTCCATGCTCACAAGCCGCACACGATCCTCGCGCTTCACGGATATCTGCTTACTGATATCCTGGACTTTAATCCCTGGTCGGCGGCGCATTGTCAATGTGATCGCCGCAACGATGGCCAACAACAGCAACACGGCAGCCAGTTCGAAGGGATATACATAGTCGGTATACAAAACCGCACCGAGTTCCCTGGTATTGCTGTAATCGGCAGCGTGCGGAACTGGCGTGGTAAACATGCCAAACCCTTCGGCCCTGATCCAGCCTACATGTGCAATCTCTACAACCATCACAAGGGCAATCACGATTCCGAGCGGTGCGTATCGGGTCATGCCTTCGCGCATTTTCTCAAAGTTGATATCCAGCATCATGACAACGAAAAGAAACAAAACCATCACCGCGCCGACATAGACCAATACCAGGATAATCGCCAGAAATTCTGCCTCCATCAGCAACCAAAGCACCGCACTGTTGAAAAATGCCAGCACCAGGAACATTGCTGAATGCACCGGGTTCCTGGATGTAATGATTCCCAGCGCTGCAATGATCAGCACCAGGGAAATGGCATAAAAAATAATTGTCGTTATCACTTACCGGTATCTCGCGTCTTCTGCCTTGTCCGCGGCAATCATGGCTTCGTATTTGTCGCCCACCGCCAGCAGCTTGTCTTTGGTCATTATGTTCTCGCCGGGGTTTTCCATGTGGTACTCGAGTATTCGTGTTTCCAC
>CBDUSC010000144.1:0-5305 GCA_965369735.1 uncultured bacterium | reverse complement strand
AAAATTGTTGTGGAATCATGTCGTCGATGAGGTGCTCGGCGATGACGCGGGTGTTACCGGTGTGCGCGTGAACAGCACCATCGATGAGAGCAGTACCGAGATCGATGTCACCGGTGTGTTTATTGCCATCGGGCATACCCCGAACACGGATTTGTTTGTCGACCAGCTTGACATGATAAATGGCTATATTGTCGTCAAGACCGGTCTGGATGGTGATGCGACGGCCACCAGCATCCCCGGCGTATTCGCCGCCGGCGACGTTGCCGATCACGTATACCGGCAGGCGGTGACATCGGCCGGCTCGGGTTGCATGGCCGCTCTGGATGCCGAGAAATACCTGGACACCCTGGAGCACAAATCCTGAGTGGACAGTAGTCTGTTTCGGGGTTTATTCCACCAATAGCGGTTTGCCCCGCCCGCTGACCACGCTAAGCTGGCTGTGTGGCTTTACAGGTACAGTTTTGCTCGTCCATTGATGCCCTGGAGGCCGTGCAATGGAATCGGCTCCACGGTGCCGGTCATCCCTTTTTGCGTCACGAATTTCTCAGCGCGCTGGAGTCGAATTCCTGTGTCGGCGAGGCATCAGGCTGGATACCCCATCACCTTGCAATCATGGATGACAAAGGAATATTGCAAGCCGCTGCACCGCTATACCTGAAAAACCATTCCTGGGGCGAGTTCGTCTTTGACTGGAGCTGGGCGGACGCCTACCAGCAATACGGCCTGCCCTATTACCCGAAATTGGTATGCGCTGTCCCGTTTACACCGGTGACGGGGTCCCGCCTCCTGGTGCTCGATGACCCCGCCCTGCGCGGTGAACTGATACGCGCGGCACTGGCTGAAGCCCGGTCGTTGCAGGTTTCCTCCGCACACTTCCTTTTCACAACCTGTGACGAGCAGGCTCAGCTTGAGCATGCCGGTTTCAAGAGCCGCAATGACTGCCGCTTTATCTGGCGGAATCAGGATTACAAAAGCTTTGCTGATTTCCTGTCTCAATTGACTGCATCGCGGCGGAAAAAAATCAAACGCGAACGGCGCAGAATCCGCGAAGCGGGAATTTCATTCCAGTGGCTGTCCGGTGATGAAATCGACCCCGGGCTTTGGCGCACTGTATGCGCACTGTGTCATCAAACATTTTCCGATCGGGGTCATGAGCCCTACATCACACTCGATTGCTTTATCGATCTCGGAAACAGAATTCCGGAATGCATGAAAATCGTGGTGGCCAGGAATGAAGATGGCGTATGCGCAGCAGCGGTGTTTTTTCACGATGCGGACTCGCTTTACGGGCGCTACTGGGGTGCCAGAGAATTTGTCGACAGCTTGCATTTTGAGACCTGTTATTACCAGGGGATCGAGTTTTGTATTGCCAATGGATTATCGTCCTTTGACCCGGGAACCCATGGCGAGCACAAACTGATAAGAGGATTTGCACCGACCAGAACATGGTCATGGCACTGGTTTTCGGATGCGCGGTTTGCGGACGCCATCCAGCGCTATCTTGACCAGGAACAGGCGCAAATTGATCACTACATCAGCATGGCAAGCAGCTGCCTGCCATTTCGTCGCGACAGCCATGCCCGGCAGGAGAAATCGCCGTGAGCGGTATCGTCTGGCTGAACACCGATGATCCATATATGCGGTTTCCCGATGTGTCCAATGCTTTGTCATCGCCAGACGGCCTGCTGGCTGCCGGTGGCGACCTGTCACCCGAACGATTATTGGTCGCTTATGCACAAGGCATATTTCCGTGGTTCGATGAGGGTCAGCCTATTCTGTGGTGGGCTCCCGATCCGCGCGCCGTTTTGTTCCCGGGTGAATTTCATGCGTCTCGTAGCCTGGCACGCAGCCAGCGCCGCGCGGCATTCAGCACAACGATCAACCGGGACTTTTCGGCCGTTATCAGGGGTTGTGCAGCACCGCGTAGCGGCGAAACGGGTACCTGGATCACACCGTCCATGCAGGCCGCTTACCTGAATCTGCATCGCCTCGGGTACGCGCACTCCATAGAGGTCTGGTCGCAGGAGGAGCTGGTTGGCGGCATATACGGTGTAGCCATCGGCCGGGTCTTTTTCGGGGAGTCCATGTTCAGCAATGTGAGCGATGCATCCAAAATCGCTTTGCAGGCCCTGTGCACGGAAATGATCAATCGCAGCTATGTCATCCTGGACTGCCAGATCGAATCAGCGCACCTGGCCAGCCTCGGCAGCCGGTACATACCAAGAGATGAATTTGTATCCCTGCTGGCCAAATATTGCTGCCAGCGACCCGCAAAAGGCGCCTGGAAGCCTCTGAGCAGCGAGGATTCCTTGCCTACGCGTTGAAATAACGCTCCAGTTCTTGCACAATCCGCGAACTTTCACTAGCCCGGGCACGAAAACAGGTTCAGGAATGGCAAAAGAAGAAGCAATCCAGATGGAAGGCAAGGTCACCGAGACGCTGCCCAATACGACATTCAGGGTCGAGTTGGAAAACGGGCACGTTGTTACAGCGCACATCTCGGGCAAAATGCGCAAGCATTATATTCGTATCCTGACAGGTGACAGTGTGACGGTAGAACTCACACCCTACGATCTGAGCAAGGGCCGCATCATTTATCGGGGTCGCTAGAGCGTCTGCCAGAGCCACTGATTGTGGCCCGGGTTTTGCTCAGTCGAGCTTTTCCAGCTCGGGTAAACCCAGAGCACGCACATTCAGCTCGTCGCTATCGTCGACGGTAACCAGTACCCGGCCACCGTCTTCCAGGTCGCCAAACAGCAAGTCTTCTGCAAGTGGTCGTTTGATTTTGTCCTGGATCAGGCGCGCCATCGGCCTGGCACCCATTTTCTCATCATAACCATGAACCGCGATCCACTCGCGTGCTTTGTCATCGACTTCCAGGATGACGTTTTTTTGCTCAAGCTGCGCTTCAAGCTCCATAATCAATTTATCGGCAACCCGCGTGACCGTCAGCTGATCCAGGGAATTAAACTGGATCACAGCATCCAGACGATTGCGGAATTCAGGCGTGAACAACCGTTTGATCGCCTCTATCGCATCACTGGAATGATCCTGATGTGTGAAACCGATGGATGCACGACTCATATCCTGCGCGCCGGCATTGGTGGTCATCACGACGATGACATTTCGGAAATCCGTCTTGCGGCCGTTGTTGTCGGTAAGCGTGCCGTGATCCATCACCTGCAAGAGAATGTTGAATACTTCTGGGTGTGCTTTTTCCATTTCATCCAGCAACAGGACACAATGCGGGTTCTTGTTGACGGCTTCGGTCAGTAAACCACCTTCGTCATAACCAACATACCCGGGTGGCGCGCCAATCAGGCGCGATACGGTATGGCGTTCCATATATTCCGACATATCAAATCGCAATAATTCGATACCCAGGGTCATCGCCAGCTGACGTGTAACCTCTGTTTTACCCACACCCGTCGGGCCAGCCAGCAGGAATGAACCGACTGGTTTGCTTTCATCACCCAGACCACTGCGTGCCATTTTGATCGCTGCAGACAGGCCACCGATAGCATCATCCTGGCCAAAAATAACCAGTTTGAGATCACGCTCGAGGTTGCGCAGCACATTGCGATCCGATACTGAGACGCTTTTTGTCGGGATACGCGCGATCTTTGCCACAATCGATTCCACTTGTGCGACATCAACAATGCTGTTGTGCTCGTCTTTTGGCCGCACTCGCAGGTTTGCACCGGCTTCATCGATGACATCGATTGCTTTGTCGGGCAAACGGCGGTCATTGATGTGCTTCGCCGCCAGTTCAGCCGCCGCCTGGATTGCATCCGGTTCGTACGTCACGCCATGGTGATCTTCAAAGCGCGATTGCAATCCCCTGAGTATGTCGATGGTTTCATCGATCGTCGGTTCGACGACTTCAACCTTTTGGAAGCGGCGTGCCAGCGCGTGATCTTTCTCAAAAATCCCGCGAAATTCTTCATAGGTAGTCGAACCGATGCAACGGATTTCGCCATTGGCGAGTACCGGTTTGATCATGTTTGACGCGTCCATCACGCCACCCGATGCAGCACCGGCACCAATGACTGTGTGGATCTCGTCGATAAACAGAATTGCATCCGGGTCCTTCATGAGTTCTGCGATAACGCCCTTCAAGCGTTTTTCGAAATCCCCCCGGTATTTTGTACCGGCGATCAACGTACCCATATCCAGTGCATACACGGTTGAGCCTTTGAGCACGTCCGGAACCTTGTCCTCAACAATGAGGCGCGCAAGTCCTTCAGCAAGCGCGGTTTTGCCGACACCCGCGTCACCCACGAGTAATGGGTTGTTCTTGCGTCGCCGGCACAGGATCTGAACCATGCGTTCCACTTCGGCTTCGCGACCGATCAACGGATCGATCTTGCCCTGCTCGGCCATCACATTCAGGTTGGTCGTATATTGCTCAAGCGGGTTCGAGGAGCTTTCCGACTCTTTATCGGTCTCTACCGTCGCGCCATCACCGGGCTCGCCAATGTTTTCGCCTACCTTTGTGAGACCATGGGAAATAAAATTAACCACATCCAGGCGGGCAACATCCTGAAGACTGAGCAAATAAACGGCATGCGATTGCTTTTCTCCAAATATTGCGACAAGCACATTCGACGCTGACACTTCCTTTTTGCCGCTCGACTGCACATGAAATACCGCGCGCTGCAATACCCGTTGAAAGCCGAGGGTCGGTTGAACTTCCTGATCGTCGCTATCGGGGATACGCGGTGTAGTCTCGTCGATGAATTCGGTGAGGTCCTGACGCAGGCGGGCGACATCGGCGCCACAGGCCTTCAGTATTTCAACAACACGCGGTACATCCATCAGTGCAAGCAGCAGGTGCTCAACCGTCATGAACTCATGGCGGTTATCACGCGCTCCCTGGAACGCTTCGTTGAGGCAGTATTCGAGTTCGCTGCTCAGCACGTCTTGTCCTCTTCCTCTTAGTCCTCTTCCATCGTACACAGCAATGGATGCTGATGTTGTCTTGAGTATCCGTTCACCTGCGCGACTTTGGTTTCTGCAATTTCAAAGGTGTAAACACCACAAATACCTTTGCCCTTTGTGTGCACCTCCAGCATGACTCGAGTCGCGCGTGTCCGATCCAGACCGAAGATTGTTTCCAGTACATCAACGACGAAATCCATGGGCGTAAAATCGTCGTTCAGCAAAACCACACGGTACATCGGCGGTTTTTTGAGTTTTGGCCTGGCTTCTTCAACAACCAGCCCAAATCCTTCAGTGTGTTCAGTGTCCGTCATCTTATGTAGTGTTGACCATGAACTGCGACACGTTTTTAAAAAAACCTTGT
>CBDUSC010000143.1:0-5331 GCA_965369735.1 uncultured bacterium | reverse complement strand
GAGGATCATTTATGGAGACACGCGAGCACACCCGTTCCTATTACGCAGCAACCGCAAACTGGGAAACCGATTATCCGGTCCTGGAGGGTGCCCACCAGGCTGACGTGTGTGTCGTCGGCGCTGGTTTTACCGGCATACGTACCGCGCTGTTTCTTGCAGAACAGGGCTACTCGGTCACTGTGATTGAAGCCCGCCGGGTGTCCTGGGGCGCCAGCGGCAGGAACGGCGGCCAGGTCATTGGCGGATTTTGCAACAGCGACAAGATCCAAAAAAGGTTTGGCAAGGATGCAGCGGAATTGAACTGGAAGCTTGGCACAGAATGCACCGCGATGCTCCGACGCAACGTTGAAAAATACAATATCGATTGCAACTTCAAACAAGGATACGTTGAGGTAGCTCTTACGCGGAAGCAAGTGGATGACATGCTGGAGTCAAAAGAGAACAACGAACGACGAGGCTATCCATACAAGCAAATAGTTGTCGGCAAAGATGAGATGCACAGCGTCGTCAAGAGCGATGTCTATATCGGCGGCTTGATCGACGAGGGTAACGGACATGTACATCCACTGAATCTGTGCATTGGGGAAGCTCGCGCTGCGGAATCCCTGGGCGTAAAAATATTTGAGCTATCGGAGGTCAGGAAGATAACGCGCGGGTCAAAACCAGGTGCACATACGGACAAGGGATCGGTCACCGCGGATTTTCTTGTGCTGGCAGGCAATGCCTATCTTGACGGCCTTGTACCCGAGTTAAAAGGAGCTGTGTTACCGGCGGGAAGTTACATTATTGGTACCGAACCTCTGGGCGATCTTGCCGACGAATTGATTCCGCAGGACATGGCGGTGTGTGATTTGAACGAAGTGGTTGATTACTTTCGTTTGTCCGCTGATAAAAGGATGTTGTATGGCGGTCGCTGTAACTACTCCGGGCGTACGCCGCGGAGCATAAAAGCGTCGATAGTTCCACGCATGATGAAAATATTTCCACAGCTAAAAGACGTACGCATCGATTATGAGTGGGGCGGTAACATCGGTATTAGTCTCAATCGACTGCCATTGATCGGACGGATTGAACCGAACATATATCACGGAATGGGCTACTCAGGTCATGGTGTCGCACCGACTTATATCGCGGCGAAAATTCTATCCGAAGCGATTGCCGGCCAAACCGAAAAAATGGATATCTATGACAAGATTCACCATTGGAAACTGCCCGGTGGTAAATGGTTCGCCAGCCCGGCACTGGCGCTGGGGATGATGTACTACCGGTTGATGGATCTGAGATAGCGCTACAAATCGTCGAGGCTGCCGTAGACCGGCTCCCCATCAAGCAACGTCAGCACCACCCTGGTATCGCTGATCTGCGCCGGTTCAATTTCGAACAGGTTGTTATCAAGCACAATCACATCAGCCAGCTTTCCAACTTCGATCGAACCTGTACGGTCATCAAGGAAATTCGTATAGGCCGAGTTGATCGTGTATGAAGCGATTGCATCTGGCAGGCTGATGCGCTCATCCGGCAGAAATACCTCAGTGGTTGAACCATCCGCACCCAGTCGCGTTACCGCAGTTTCGATACCTTCAAGCGGGTTTGCCGAGCTGACCTCCCAATCGCTGCCAAACGCGACCACGGCACCACTGCGATGGATACTGCCGATCGGGTACAGGTATTTGCTTCTGTCGGATCCCAGCCGCGGGTAGGTCAGATCAATGATATAGGCATCCTCGTAGGCCCATAACGGCTGAAAGTTCGCAATTACGTTGAGCTCGCGGAAACGTGAAATGTCAGCAGGATCAACAACCTGCACATGGCAAATATGATGACGGCTGTCGCGAATACCATTATGGGTGCGCGCAAACTCTGCTGAATCGAGGCTGGCGTGTACCGCGTAGTCCCCAATAGCATGGTAGTGAATCTGGAAGCCCAGCGAGTCCAGCGCCCGCGCAACCCGATTCAACTCGAGCGCAGGAAGTGTGATGTCGCTTTTGAATCCCGGCTTGTCCGCGTAATCCTCCAGCAATGCAGCAGTATGGGATTCTATTACACCATCGAGCCAGATCTTGACGGTGGTCGCATGCACGCGACCTTTTGAATATTTGTTTCGAGCCTCTACAAACTTCTGGATCAACTCCTTTCCGTTTTCATAGTCCTTTACCGTCTCATATTCCCAGAACAATGCCGTTACAACCCTAGCCGTCAGCTCGCCACGTTCATCCAGCGTTGCGTAGGTGTCCAGCGAAGCATAAGGATCGGTCCCCTGCACTTTTACAATGGCATCCTGGAACGCGGTGATGCCCAGGCTGTTCAGCCTGTCCAGCGCAAACTCAAGACCCTCGATTTTGTCCTGTGCCGAATACCCGGGCGTGTGCGCCAATATCATATTGATCCCGCCCAGCTCCTGCAGCGCGCCTGCCGGTTCGCCCGTATCGGGATCCTTGTTGATGATTCCACCTGGTGGATCGGGTGTATCTTTTGTGATGCCGGCAACCTCGAGTCCTTTTGAATTGACCCAGATGCTGTGGCCATCTGCTGACAAAAATGCCGCTGGTCGATCGGGCAATACCGCATCCAGCAATGACTTGTTCGGGACGCCGCTGGGCGCAAACGAATCCATGGTCCACCCGTGACCGACCAGCCAGGTATCACCAGGATATTCCACATCACATTTGGCTGCTGCATCGACATAGGATTCAGCTGTCGGGAGATCGAACATCGAACAACGCAAATAGGCAATCCCCGCCCAGACGGGGTGTATATGCGCATCCTGGAAACCGGGGAGCATCATTTTTCCGTTGAGCTCAATGATGCGCGTATCGTCGCCCACAAACGGTTTGGAATTCCTGTCGCTGCCAACGTAGACAATTTCACCATTTCTAATCGCCACAGATTGCGCCCAGCTGCGGACGGCATCGACCGTATACACATCACCCCCGCGAAAAACGAGATCGGCCGGCTCGATTTCCTCTGCTGAATACGAATTCGCCGAGGCTGCAACAGTGAGTATGGCCAGGGGCCAAAAAATCGCTTTCATGGCCTTTCGCGTAAACGGCTCACAGGGTTCAAAGCCTTGCAATAAGCCGCATTCGAGGCTCTTGCTGAATGAATGCTCATTCAATAAATATAGCGGTAGCAGGCCTGCTACACCAGAGCTGTCGGCACAGATCGGAACGATTTCCCGCCAATTTGATCCTTTTTAGTACGGGATGCATCACAGCTATTGTCTAGAATGAATAACAGGCGCCATAGCGTATGGCAAACGACCCACCGGCTCGTCAGGGGATGTCGCGAATGAACAGGAACCTTATCTGGCTGATTCTGATGATCGGGGTCGCCTTGTCCGCCCTGGTCGTCTGGAGATACACGATGCTGGTGTCAACCGAATCAGTCTTCGCGCAAGTCACCGGTACGATCACGTACAGGGAAAAGGTCTCCCTGCCCCCCAGGTCAACTGTAGAAATCAATCTTGCGGATATATCGCTGGCTGATGCGCCGGCCAATATTATTTCAACGCGGATCATGGATAACGCCGGGCAGGTACCCATTTCGTTTTCACTCGATTACGACGAGGCAAACATCGATGAGCGACAGCGCTATGTCATACAGGCGCGCATCAGCATCGATGGCCAGCTTGCGTTTATCAATGACACGGTATACCCGGTGATTACACATGGTGCCGGCAACGAGGCGCACCTGGTCCTTGCGCACATACAACGGGAAACGGATTTTCCTGTCAATTCAGAGGCCGCGGCCGGCCTGATCGACTCACGACGAGATGATCTGATACAACTGGACGGGACTTTGCTGACGGGTGAAGCATCGATTACATACAGGGCTTATCGCGATCACGAACCCGGTGGCGATATCGTGCTAATCGAGGAAAAGAGGGAAATGGGTCTCTATGGCAATGCCGTGGTGGCCATTTACTACTCGGGTGGAAGACCGTTCCGGTACACCGAGACCGGTCAGCGCCGCAGTGTTTCAGAAGAGGGACAAGCCGGTCTTGATGATATCACCGTGCTATTTGAGTTTGACCAGGAAAGCAACGTCACAGGAAAAGCCAAAACCGTCAACGGGGTCGCTGTTGAACCCGATGATTCGGAGATCACGGGCGCATACGATCACGCGCGCTTTCTTATGGAAGAATCCCGATTGCTGATAATTGAATGAATTTGCACAGCCATATCGATATGATCCGCCAGATGAACGCCCCACAACAACTACAAACAGGTCTTGCGCACCACCAGGCGGGCCGCCTGGATCAGGCGGTACAGTCATATGAACAGGTGCTTGGGCAGGACCCCAAAAACGCCGATGCGTTAAACCTGCTTGGCCTTGTGGCATACCAGCGCGGTGATTATCCGGGTGCTGTACAACTCATTGGTCAATCGCTGTCCATCAATCCCCTTTTTTGCCAGGCACAAATTAATCTCGGCAATGCATTCATCGCGCAAAACCGCCATGCGGATGCTGCGATAGCGTATGACGCTGCGCTGGAGATTGATAAAAACCACCCGGATGCTTTATATGGCAAAGGTATGTGCGCGCTTGCCGCAAACCAGTTGGATCACGCCGAGCAACTTTTTCGGCAGGTGACCGGGCTGTTTGACAAAAATGCCTTCGCCTGGTTTCAACTCGGTAAATCGC
Organism: uncultured bacterium; assembly: GCA_965369735.1. Classification (GTDB taxonomy): domain Bacteria; phylum Pseudomonadota; class Gammaproteobacteria; order Steroidobacterales; family CBDUSC01; genus CBDUSC01. Next base: position 687 of record CBDUSC010000143.1, on the reverse strand, counting down.
TGCAGGGTCTGGACAAATTGAACGACGCTCTGGCGGCATTTGAAAAAGCATTGGAGCTCGACAACAATAACCTTTGGTTTTTGCTCGCCTGTTGCGAAACGCTGCAATTGATGGCGCGGTACGAAGACGCAATCGCTCGATATCAGATTGCGCTGCAAATGCAACCCGATAACGCAAGTGTTCACCACGATATCGGTCTTGCCTGGCACCAGCTCGGAGATCTGGCTGCTGCCGAATCTGCATTCAGGAAGTCCATCGAGTTGCAGCCTGATATGAATCTTGCACATGCCGGTCTTGGCAACATACTACGCAGCGCCGGTCGGCCAGTTGAAGCTGTCACTGCGTACGACCGGGCATTGCAACTCAACCCCGATGACGCACAGACTCATTGTTTCCTGGCGGCGGCCTGGCAGGAGACCGGCAACAGCGATGAGGCGATGCGCTCGATCGAACGCAGCCGCCAGCTGAACCCGTATGATCGCCGGGCGATGGCGTATGAAGTCGCCATATTGACCGAAAATGACCGCATCCAGGAAGCCAGGGACCGCCTCCTGTTTGATGATCTCCTGAAACCATACGATATTGAATTACCCGATGCTGCGGGCAGCAACGGTTTTGAAAACCCGGAGGATATTAATAATGAGTTAAGACAGCTTGTGCGCGAGCACCCCAGCCTGGAATTCGAAC
>CBDUSC010000142.1:0-5353 GCA_965369735.1 uncultured bacterium | reverse complement strand
AGGCCTGGACATGACGAACAACTGCTTCGACGAGATCGTTTGCAAAGCTTTTGCCGTGGAGACTCGTTCCGATACTCTTTAGCTCTTGCGCCAGGCTACCCGGTAATTCAAACCCAGGCTGACGATCCTGTTTAGCAGCGCTTCATAGCTCAGACCCGCCTTTTCCGCGGACTCGGCCAGATCGTCGCCGTATGACAACTCCGGGTTTGCGTTGGCTTCAAGCAAATAGATTTTCCCGTCATCGGTGAGCCGCAGATCCATACGCGCATAACCGGACATGTTCAGCGCCCGGTAGACGCGTTTGCAAATGCGGGCAATTTTGTTGCCGGTTGCCTGGTCGATGTCTTTGGCCAGCCCTGTCGAGATGCGATATTTTTTTCGATACTTCTCATCCCACTTGACCTTGCGCGTCGCAAGGCGCGAGCTGTCCTCGGGGATATCACCAAAATTCATCTCCCAGACCGGGAATGTCTGCAAACGCTGATTACCGAGTACTCCGACGTATAGCTCGCGGCCTTCAATATAATCTTCGACCAGCGCGTCTGTACCGGTCTGGTCATGGACAAACTCCACCCGCTCGCGGAGTTTTGATTCATCAGCCACCACCGATGCCTGGGACAGCGTCAGCGAGGCATCCTCGGTTGCCGATTTGACCAAAAGTGGAAACCTGAGACGTTTGATCGACATGCGCCGACCGCCACGTTTGAACACGGTAAATCGTGGTGTTGCTATACGGTGATACAGCATGATCTTTTTGCTGATCGCCTTGTCCCGCGACAAAAGCAGACCAGCGGGGTTGCAGCCGGTGTAGGGCTGGCGCATCAGCTCGAGATAACTTGCGACGTGTTGATCGTAGGCCGCGACATTGTGAAATTCTTCAAGCAGATTAAAAGCGATATGCGGCTTCCAGTCTTTCAAGGCACGTCGAAGTTTGCCGAGTTCGTCAAACAAACCCAGTGGTTGCACCGTATGCCCATAGTCGCGCAACGTCGAGACCACATCGAATTCGGTCCTGTAGACATCCAGCTCGCTTTCCGGAATGCCGGTGACATCATCCGGCGGAACCAGGTCTTCGTGCACCAGCACAAGTACGCGGAGCTTTTTCATACCGCAACCCTGTATCTGCCGCTTTGCAGATAGTTGATCGTCTGAACGGCCAGCATCGCGAGCGCATTGCGTCTTGTTTCGTTGATGGGCCGGTGCACGCGCAGGTTGAGCTCTTTACAACGATGCGTCATTTCCCGCAATACCTGGTGGATGGTATACGGGCTCTGTTGCGTCCAGTACGCGACGATGTCACGCAGCTCAGACCTGTTCTTGCGCAAAAAGCTGACCGCGGTCGGGCGGCGCGAATACTCGGGTTTGTTGGAAAACAGCCGCAACAGATCACGATCATGCAGGCGCGGTGAATCGGCTGCGTAATGCGTACGTTTATCGACGTAATGCTCGCGCAACGTCCGGCGCAATGTTGAAATCGATTCAACAAATTTTCTTGAGCGTACCGGTGCAACCTTGCCGGCGATTTCGTTCATCAACTGGTCAACGTATTGCAGTTTTCTGATGGCCGGCCAGTTTTCATAGTCCTTGCGCCAGCGCGACCGCGGTTTGACCCATACCGCAAATGTTTCGGCAAAGTCCTCAGATGGATGCGCCTGCGCATACCACAACCCCAGGTGCAAAACGTAGTTCCTGCTGTATGGGCGCGGTCGATAGTATTCCGGGTATTTGCGCCGCGCATTACCAAACATTTTTTTCCAGCGCTCGCGGCGACTGAGACGATAGGCGGTGTCGATTGCGTGCCCCGCTTCGTGACGCAACAGGCGCATGCACCAGCGATCGGTGCCGCCTTCCACCTCGAGCATCATTTTGCGCTCGAGTTTCATCAACCTGGGGTGCGCCAGGTAAAACGGGATACCCACGCCCGGCACAGAATCTGGCGAAAACCATTCCTCGCCCAGCCAGCAACGCGGCTTAAAACGGATATCGCGCGCCTCAAGCTCGTCATAGAGCCTTGCGATACGCGACTCGAGGATGCTGCCATCGATCCTGAGACCAAGATCGCAAAACCGCATATCCAGTATGTCGCGTTCGGGCCAGTGCACCCACTCGGGCTGCCGGCGACGCCCGCTGCGCCGTGTTTGTGTCTTTTTGTTCGGCATGAGCATGGTTCGTTTTTCTGCGCCCGATTATGCATGCTGTTGCCCAATAAACCCAATTCGCGCTATGTTGACCGCCCTCATACCGAATACCACTGCGGGAGACACCATGAATCGTCCACTGTATGCATTGATCGGCATGGCCTTGGCACAGATAGCAATTGCACAGACGGTATTTGCACAGATGGCATTTGCCGCATCCGATGCCGACCGGGAATTCGAAAACCTTGCGGCGCAGTTTGTGGATGAGTTCCCGGCCCTTTCACCCACCAGCGCAACCCAGCTCGGCGATCATCGCTTTGACAGCCAGCTCGATGCGGTAAGCAAAGGCGCAGTGGACGCGCAAATCGATTTTTATCAACGTTTTTTTGATGCACTGGCCGAGCTGGACTGGAGTCAGCTATCCCGCGCCAACCAGATCGATGCGGAAATTCTGGGTAACCAGATCGATTCAGGATTGTTTTCCTTGCGTGAACTCGAGGAATGGGCCTGGAATCCGTTGATATACACCGGCGTCTCCGGTGGCTCGATATATAGCCTGTTATCCAGAGATTTCGCGCCTGTCGAGGAACGTCTGGTCAGCGTGGCGGCCCGGCTGGAAGCGATGCCGCGATTCCTTGCCGAAGTGCGCGAAATTCTCGACCCTGAAAGGGTACCGAAGGTCCATGCCGAAACCGCGATTGCCCAGAACCAGGGCCTGAAAGCCATCATGGACAATATGATCGTGCCGCGCCTGGGTGAACTACCGGATGCCGACAAAAACCGGCTGGAGCGAGCGATGAACACTGCGCGCAAAGCCACCGATCAGCATCAGAAATGGCTGGAAGAAGAATTGTTGCCAAATGCCAGCGGCAACTTCCGAATTGGCGCCAACCTGTTTGACAAAAAACTTGGCTTTGCACTGCATACACAATTGTCCAGACGCGACATCAGGGATCGCGCCGAAACCGAGTACCAGCGGGTACGCGAAGCGATGTACGAGGTAGCCCGGACGGTCTATTCAGAGCAATACCCGTACACGAAATTCCCGCGCGATGCCGATCCCGCGTTCAAACAGTCGGTGATTCGCGCGGCGCTGGAGGTTGCTTATCAGCAACTGCCGGGCCGCAACGAGATTGTCGATGTCGCCAGACAACAGCTGGAGCAAACTACTGCGTTTGTGCGCGAAAAGGACCTGGTAGAGGTTCCGGATGACCCGATCGAGATTATCATCATGCCGGAGTTTCAGCGCGGCATTGCGCTGGCATACTGCGACCCGCCCGGGCCGCTGGACAAGGGGTTGAGCACCTTTTACGCGGTTGCGCCGCTGCCCGAGAGCTGGACCGATGAGCAGGTGCGTTCATTCCTGCGCGAATACAACCTGCTGTCCATCCAGGATCTGACCATACATGAAGCGATGCCCGGTCATTATTTACAACTGGCTCTGTCGAATCGGTATCCATCGGTGCTGCGATCCATGCTTTGGTCCGGGCCATTTGTTGAGGGCTGGGCGGTATATGCCGAACGAATCATGATCGATGCCGGTTATCTCGATAACGACCCGTTGATGCGGTTGATCAACCTGAAGTGGTATTTGCGCGCCGTCGCCAACGCCATCATCGATCAGCGTATCCATGTAGAAGGCATGAGCCGTGATGAAGCCATGGAGCTGATGATTGAGGGCGCGTTCCAGGAAGAACGCGAAGCTGCGGGCAAATGGACCCGGGCACAGCTGACATCTGCGCAGCTCTCGACTTATTTCGTTGGTTACCAGGAGCACGCAGATTTGCGACGCGATATCGAAAAAGCCCAGGGCAGAAAATTTTCACAGCGAAAGTTTCACGATGAGCTGCTGTCGTATGGGTCGCCGCCGGTGCAGTTTGTGCGCGCGATCATGACGGATCAGCCCATACCCCGGACCCGTTAGTGACAATCGTCAGAGCTGTGACGCGACAATCAGGGCGAAGGTATTGCCCCAGTCTTCGGGCAGCGGCGCGGTGAGTTCGACGGCTTCCTCGAAATCCGGGTAAAAAATCTCATGCAGAACCTGGCTTGTAAACTCCGGGGCGGAGCTGGCCAGATTCATTTCCTTGTTGACCCGAAAGCTCAGCTTGTCGAAATTGGCGGAGCCCAGGCATGACCAGTCATCAAACACCGCTGCCTTCACATGCGACATCCCCGGGTACACCCAGACACGCGCACCATATTTGAGCAGTGTATTTGCAGCGACGACATTCGCCTTGTTCATGATGCCGTGATTGCCTTCCATGGGGATGATGATCCGCACATCCACGCCCCGTAACCTGGCCTTCGCCAGCGCGTGGATCATCGTAATGTCAGAGATATATGCGTTTTGCACATATATATATTTTTGCGCTGTTTTGATTGCTCTTAGCTGTGCGTGAAAGATCTGGGAGCGCCGCGGCAGCGTCAGCAACGGTCTGATCGGGTACCCCTGGTCTGACTCATCGAATTCTTTGGGGTGCGATGCAACGTAGCCTGTATACACGAAATCCCCAAAAACGGATGCCATTGCCCAGGTCTTGTCGAATTCGCGTTCGATGAATTCAACTATGGGACCGTGCGTCTCCATCATCACGTCATGCCACTCCCAGCGATACTCGCGACCGATGTTCATACCGCCAATAAACGCGACACTGCTGTCTACAATCGTGGTCTTGCTGTGATCGCCGGTAAACCAGGGATTTGTCAGGCTGCGTACTTCCACCTGGGAGCCTTCTTCCATGAAAATCGTGATGCCATATGGCGCCTCAAACTCGGCCGGCATGGTTCCGGCCGCCTTTCGCTGCGCCATAATAGTGCCAAGACCGTCAACCGTGACCTGGACATGCACGTTTTCCTGCGATCGTTTTTTTAGCAATTTGGCCATGCGCACCGCATAGTCGTCGCGGTCAAATATATAGGTGCGCATCTTTATGGAGTGTTCGGCATCCAGCATCGCATCGACCATGCGCGGGAAAAACACATCCCCATCGACCAGCAAATCGACGGTTCCATGCAAATCGTGATCGCCGAATGATTTGTCGAGCTGTTCCTCCCAGGCGACAAGATCCATGGTCTCGCCCTCATTCAACGGAGGTATCACCAGGCCCTCGATATCCGGGTAGGCAAAGGTCTGTATCGCCATCCCCCGGGTAAAATCAACCACGGTGTCATACAGGAAAAAAAACAAACGGGATATAAAGGTAAAGGGACGA
>CBDUSC010000141.1:0-5373 GCA_965369735.1 uncultured bacterium | reverse complement strand
GTTAACGTAATTAACTTATTTTTCAAATAAGTTAATTACGTTAACACCGGCACCGGGTTATCCAGCCGAGGGCCGGTCTTTTACGCCATCGAGATGCACCGCGCCAATCAGCTCCGATGCCTTGCCCAGTTCTTTTTTGTCCAGGTAATCGATGATGCCGTCGTTGATTTTCCTGCATACCAGTGGGTCGTAGAACAAAGCGGTACCCACTCCAACTGTTGATGCACCCGCGAGCATGAATTCTATGGCGTCCTTTGCATTGACGATGCCACCCTGACCTATGATCGGCACATTGTGCTTGCTGGCAACTTCCCAGACCTGGTGAACTTTCAACAATGCGATCGGTTTGATCGCGGGCCCGGACAAACCGCCCTGCACGTTGCCGATAACCGGCTTTTGTTCCTCGATATCGATGGCCATGCCCATGACGGTGTTGATCACTGCCAGCGCATCGCTGCCGGCTTCGATACAAAAGCGCGCATTCTCTTTTATATCGGTTTGGTTTGGCGACAGCTTGGTGATGATCGGTTTTTTGGTCTGCTTGCGGCAGGCTTCCACGACGCGCGCTGACATTTCCGGGTAATTTCCAAACGCCACACCGCCTTGCTTGATATTCGGACAGGAGATATTGATCTCGATCGCATCGATTGGTGAATCATCAAAGCGTCGGGTGACTTCGGCGTAATCGTCAATCGTCGAGCCGCAGACGTTGGCAATGAACCGGGTTTCGGAAAAATCGAGTTGCGGCAGTATGTCGTTGACCACGACATCGACGCCGGGGTTTTGCAGACCAATGGCATTCAGCATGCCCATGGGCGTTTCGTAAACACGATGCGGGGGATTGCCGAGGCGCGGCTCCAGCGTCGTGCCTTTCAATACGATGCTGCCAGCATCCGTATTTGAAAAACCGGCAACGCGGGTATATTCCTCGCCAAAACCAACACAGCCGGAGAGCAATACGATGGGGGATGCAAAGGAAAGACCACAAAAATCCAGCGCCAACCGCGGATCAGGTGTGTGCTGCTGGTCTGTCATACAATCCTTTTATGCTACACGTCATCATGTACGAGCCGGAGATACCGCCGAACACCGGCAACATCATACGCCTTTGCGCCAATACCGGTGCGCGCCTGCACCTGGTTCACCCGCTCGGTTTCGAGCTCGATGAACCGCGACTCAAGCGGGCGGGTCTGGATTATCACGAATGGGCGGAAATTGTCGAGCATGCTTCGCTGGATAAGTGCCTGGCCGCGCTGTCCCAGCCCAGGGTAATGGCATTGTCGACCCGCGGCGGGCATCGCTATGATCGTGTGCGCTTTGCCGACGGCGATGCCCTGCTGTTCGGGCCTGAAACCCGTGGTCTTCCGCAGGATGTGCTGGAGCGCTGGCCCGATGAGCAGCGCTTGCGAATACCGATGCGTGCCGGTAATCGCAGCCTCAACCTGTCCAATGCGGTTGCGATAGTGGTTTTTGAGGCCTGGCGGCAGCTTGGATTTGATGGCGCCGACTAGTCGCCAGGCAGCTCCGCCTTGAGCGTGCGGCTCATCAATGTCTGGACCGCATCTGTTGCGGGTACGCCTTCATACAGGACACGATAAACCTGTTCGGTCAGAGGCATTTCGACGCCAAGGTTTTGCGCAACCGTCCACACCGCCTGGGCCGCCTTGACGCCCTCGACCACCTGGCCGATTTCTTTCTGGGCCTGTTCAATGGTCTTTCCAGCCGCCAGCGCCAGACCCATGCGCCGGTTGCGCGACAGGTTATCGGTGCAGGTCAGCACCAGGTCACCCATGCCGGCGAGACCCATGAAAGTCTCCGGCTGCGCACCCAGCGCCGTACCGAGCCTGACCATCTCCGCGAGGCCGCGAGAGATGATCGCGATACGGGTGTTTGCGCCAAAACCCAGCCCGTCAGATATGCCCGCTGCGATTGCGAGCACGTTTTTTACAGCACCACCGACCTCAACACCGATGATGTCAGTAGAGGTGTAGGCGCGAAATCGTTCGCTGGATAAATCTTTTGCAATGGTTCCGGCAAATTCGTTGTGGGTGGATGCAACCGTCATCGCAGTTGGCAGGCCGCTGCCAACCTCAGCCGCAAATGTCGGGCCGGACAATACTGCTGTTACCGCATCATCGCCGAGCACATCGGCTGCGACCTGGTGTGGCAGTTTGCCGCCATCAAGCTCAAATCCCTTGGTTGCCCAGGCGACACGTGCATCGTCGCGCAGTAATGGCTTTATTTGTTCGAGTACCGACCGGAACGCATGGCTGGGGACTGCTACCAGTATGTCCTGGGACTCCGCGAGTGCTTTTCCAAGATCGGTTTCGATCTGTAATGAATCGGGGAATGCTGCCTCGGGCAGATAGCGATCATTGCAGCGCTCGTTTGCCAGCGCCGCGAGATGTTCTGCATCCCGGCCCCACAGCCACGTCGGCCGCCCGGACCGGGCGAACTGGATTGCCAGCGCCGTGCCCCAGGAGCCGGCGCCGACAACCGTAATCGAATTGCGATCGGTATCAGAGATCGTCTTTGCCTATGCTTCCGCCTGTTGAGCTTGCTGTTCCGTGTCGGCTTGCGCATACAGCTCGTCAAAATTTACCGGTTGCAAAAGCAGTTGCGGAAAACCACCCTTGGTTACGAAATCCGACATGGCCTCACGCACATATGGATAGAGCATGGCCGGGCAGGTAGCACCCAGCAGCGATTTCATTTCCTCATCGGCATAACCGGAAAAAATGAATATGCCTGCTTGTTCAAGCTCGATCAGAAAAGCGGTGCTGTCACCGGCTTTTGCCTCCAGAGAGACCGACAACACAACCTCGTGAGTATTATCACCAATCAGGTTTGTGGTCGTATTCATGTTGAGCGTTACGTTTGGATTGTATTCCTTGTTGGTAAACACCTGGGGTGCATTGGGGCACTCCCAGGAACAATCCTTTATGTAAATCTTTTTCAGCGTCATCTGTTTTTCGTCTTGATCGGTCATTTTGTTCTGGTCCTTGTCAAAAAATCTGTTGGATCGTGTCAGGCTAAGCCAAGCAGCTGATCCAGTTCACCTGACCGGTCGAGAGCGCTGAGATCATCAAAGCCCCCCACATGCCGGTCGCCAATAAAAATCTGGGGTACCGATGTTTTGCCACTGCGCTCCATCATCTCGTCGCGCTTTTTGAATTTGAAATCCACGTTGATATTTTCGAAAAATACGTTTTTATTTTTCAACAGACGCTTTGCCATCAGGCAAAACCCGCAAAAACTGGATGAATAGATCACAACTTTTGGTGAATCGTCATCAACATTTTCCATCACTTACCCGTTACCGTTGGTAAATTCTCGCGCTGCCAGGCTTGTAAGCCACCCTTCAACGCATAAACATTTTCATAACCTGCCTTGCGCAATACCGAGGCAGCGCGGCTGGATGAAACACCGGCATCGCAACAGGTGATAACCGGTTTCTTTTTTGCCTTCTTTATCTTGTCAATGCCATCCAGCAAGTTGTCCGCGGGCATATTGGTCGCATCGACAATGTGGCCCTTTGCAAACAGATCGGGGCTGCGCACATCCAGAACAATCGCGCCCTGATTGATCAAAGCCACCAATTGAGCGGGGCTGACCCCGGATCCACCTTGCTGACGCAAACGCACCTCGTTGACGATGATCAGCATCAGCAGACCGACCGCTGCAAGGATTAGATAGGGGTGGTCTGCGGTAAATTCAATATATTTTTCCATGACAGATTGGGTCTGGCCTCGTAAGCTGTTTGTCTGTTGAGCGGGGTAAACCGGCTGGATCGGGTTAAAACCGGGCCGGTCGGCCCCGCAAAAAGAGCCGAATTATATCAGCCCCACGGATCACGAACAGGATCAGGTACATATGGATTTGCGTCTGACTGCGGGCATCGCCCCATTGGCAATGATGCTCGCATGGCCATGTGTCACATATGCCGACGAGGCCCGGGACCGCGCCGAGGAGCTGAGCGAGGTCCAGGGGCAGATCGAGGAGGTCAAAAGGCAAGTCGAGCGCGATACCCGGCTTCGTGGCAGCGCTGAATCGGAGCTGCGGGACAAAGAACTGGCCATCGCCGCCGCAAGCCGCCGTCTTGACGGTATCCGCCGGGACAAGCAAAACAGCCAGCAACGCCGCGAGCAATTGCGTGTTCGCCAACGCGAACTCGAGACGGATCTGGGCACAGAACAAAACAGTCTTGCGGAGTCTGCGCGGCTCGCATATATGAATGGCCGCCAGGAACGGCTGAAGCTGGTGCTGAACCAGCAGGATCCCGCGCGTCTGGGCAGACTGATGGTCTACTACGCTTATCTCGGCGATATGCGCGCTGAAAAAATTGACCATGTCAGCGATATGCTATCGGAACTCATAGACGTGGTTCGGGGGGTGGACACCGAGACAGAACGGCTGGTCAGCCTGGAGCAACAACAATCGGATGAACTGGCCCGCCTGGAGCTGGCGCGTCGGGACCGTGGCGAGCTTGTCGCAAGTCTTAACAAGAGCATCGCGACACAGGATGCGCGTCTTGAAAAGCTGAACGCTGATGCGGTGGCCCTGGAAAAGCTGATTGAGGATATCCAGCGTGTGCTGGCGAATATTCCTGTCGATACCCAGGAGCCGTTTTCACAATGGCGCGGCAAACTTGCATGGCCGCTAAAGGGCCGGTTGCTGACCGACTTTGGTCAAACTACTGCTAGTGGCGGTTTGAAATCCAATGGGGTGTTGATTGCCGCCAGCGCCGGTAGCGAGGTAAATGCGATTTATCATGGACGCGTCGCGTATGCAGACTGGTTGCCGGGTATGGGTCTGTTGATCGTCATTGAGCATGGCGATGGGTTTATGAGTCTGTATGGCCACAATGAAGCACTGTTCAGGTCGGTTGGCGAATGGGTGCAACCGGGTGATGTGATTGCCGCGGTCGGCGAAAGCGGTGGCCAAAACCAGAGCGCATTGTATTTTGAGATTCGACAGGGAAAACAACCGGTAAACCCGCATCGATGGGTGGGCCAACGCCTGTCGAGGCGCTGAACGCATGCCCTGATTACGGGTCTTATGTTAATAGCGGCATGCCGATGCATCGGCGAGGATGGCTGTGATACCCTGAATCGCACAAAAACCAGGCGAATCCGGTCTTGTGGCGATTCAGACCTGGGTTGGAGATTTCGATGTCAAAAACGCGCTATGCACTGATACTCGGTACGGGGATCATGCTTGGGCTGTCCCTGGCCCTGAGTTCGGGCAATAGTGCGGATAACGAATCGTCATCCCTGCCGCCGGAACAGGCAGAACTGTTTGCCGACGTGGTGTGGCGAGTCAAACAGGGCTATGTGGATAGCGTCGCATACGAGGATCTGATGGAAGATGCGG
>CBDUSC010000140.1:0-5381 GCA_965369735.1 uncultured bacterium | reverse complement strand
ATCCGCAGGCCTTCTTCGATGCCCGGTCCACGAAAAGAAGTACCGGATGAGCGGTTTGCCTTGTCAAAGGATGACTTGTAAATAAACGGGATACCCAGCTTTGAGGTGATTTCCTTCAGCGCTTCCGCGGTTTCCACCGCAAGCTGTTCGCTCTCGATGACGCAGGGACCGGCAATCAGGAAAAACGGGCGATCAAGCCCGACCTCGAAGCCACACAGTTTCATGCGCGAGCGGCCTCGGGCAATTGCTCTGATCGGTATGCTCGCGCTGCCTTGATGAATCCGGAAAACAGCGGGTGACCATCGCGCGGCGTTGAGGTGAACTCAGGGTGGAACTGGCTTGCTACAAACCACGGGTGATCCGGTAATTCAACCATTTCTACAAGTTCGTCGACCGAGAACCCGGAAAAACGCATCCCGGCATTTTTCATGGTCTCGAGATAGCGGTTGTTGAATTCGTAGCGATGCCGATGGCGCTCCATGATGACGTCCGAGCCATACACCAGGTGCGCCAGGCTTCCCTTCTCCAGGTTGATCTGCTGGCTGCCGAGCCGCATGGAGCCCCCCAACTCGGAATCTTCATCCCGTTCTTCGGTGGTACCCTCGCGATCCTGCCATTCCGTAATCAGTGCAATAATCGGGTGAGTGCAGCCGCGATTGATCTCTGTGCTGTGCGCGCCCTCCAGACCGGCCACATTGCGCGCATACTCTATCACCGCAACCTGCAATCCAAGGCAAATACCCAGGTATGGCACGTCATTTTCACGCGCATACCGCACCGCCTCGATTTTCCCGTCAATGCCACGCTCACCAAAACCGCCTGGAACCAGGATGGCATCCATGTTGGCCAGGCTATCGGCAGCGTTGCGTTCTACATCGGCCGATTCCAGGTGATGAATGTTGACCTTCGTCCGTGTTTGCAGACCGGCATGCTTCAACGCTTCGTTGAGCGAAATATAGGCGTCTTTCAGGTCCACATATTTTCCAACCATGGCCACGTTCACTTCGGCTTCCGGTGACAACTTCGCATCGACCACTTCCTGCCATTCCGAAAGGTCTGCTGGTGGTACATCGATTCCGAACTTGCGAACCACGATTTCATCCAGTCCCTCTTCGTGCAGCATCATCGGGATTTTGTAAATATCGTCGGCATCCACTGCAGAGATCACCGCTTCTTCCGGGACGTTTGTAAATAATGCAATTTTGCGGCGTTGTTCGGCAGGGATGGGTTGTTCTGCACGACACATCAGGATATCCGGCTGGATACCAATGGATCTGAGTTCCTTGACCGAGTGCTGCGTCGGCTTCGTCTTGATCTCCTGCGCTGTCTTGATGTAGGGCACCAGCGTGAGATGCATATAGACCACGCGCTCGCGACCCAGCTCGACACCCATCTGGCGGATCGCCTCCATGAACGGCAGTGATTCGATATCACCCACGGTGCCGCCGATTTCAACCATGCACACATCGGCATCGCCCGCGCCCAGTTTTACGCTTCGTTTGATTTCATCCGTGATATGCGGAATAACCTGGATGGTCGCGCCGAGATAATCACCGCGGCGTTCCTTGGCAATGACGCTTTCATAAATCCGGCCGGTCGTAAAATTGCTGTTGCGCCCGGTGACGGTGCGAACATAACGTTCGTAGTGACCGAGATCGAGATCTGTCTCCGCACCATCATGCGTCACAAAAACCTCGCCATGCTGAAACGGGCTCATGGTGCCGGGGTCGACATTGATGTACGGGTCCAGCTTGATCATGCTGATCTTCAGGCCACGCGCTTCGAGAATTGCGCCAAGAGAGGCGGCGGAGATGCCTTTGCCCAATGAGGACACAACTCCGCCGGTAATAAATACATAACGGGTCATCTGAAACTTTTTTACCGCTGTTTGTGGATACGACTGTGGCCGCGTTTTCTGCGGCTCGCTATGCGCTCACGTTCAACTTATGAACGATCGCGATACCAGCTTTCTGGACGGTGTTACAAGTTACCAGATCACCCCAACCACGACAACAGCAGACACAACTACGGCTGACCGTCATCGGACCGGGATACAGCCTGTTTCTGCAGCACCGCAGGACCGTCCTGCCAGATAATCTGCAGACCTTCCTCATCCTCGCCGGCAGCATAGCTTTGATCAATCCAAAGGTTTGCGACCGCGACCAGGGCGTCGTTTTCATATACCAGCGGAATGCGGTCTCTCATCCAGGGCAAGACGCCGTGTTCCTGGAACAGCTTTCTGAGCGGCCGGCGGTGCCCGCCCGGTACCGGCGTCATGCTCTCCCCGCCATGGCGAAAAACCACCCGATACCGATAGGGGACGCGCAGCTTCGCCAGCCCGGCACCGGTAGTGTGTTTCATCTCGAGCCGCCCGAGACCGGTGGGTAATTCCAGGCTGTTTCGGGTATCCCAGTCGATTTGCACCTGGCCATCGACATCGTCAAGGGGTGGTGACAAATACAACATGTTTCGATATCGACGCAGTTCGGCGCCATGCCAGGCAACGATCGGCATGCGATCCGGGGATGCAGACACTGCATCATTCAGGATCGTGTCGAGTTTTCGGGTGGATGGCAGCGAAAAGCCCCGGGCACGTATCCAGGCGCGCAGCAGGTTTTTTTGCCTGCCTGCCGCGAGCTCAAGCAGCAAATCGATGCTCAGACAGGATTCGAATCGGGCAGGCTCGTCCTTTTCGCCGCCATAATCACCCAGCGCCAGCTCCGTGAGTAAATCATCCGCTTCCCGGCAATGCGCGGATGCACGAACAATGCTCGCGCGCGCAGCGGGCCAACGCTCGCGGATAAGGGGAACAAGCTCATGGCGCAGGTAGTTGCGATCGTGGCTGAGCTGCTGATTGCTTTCATCCTCAATCCACTCAATGCTGTTTTGCCTGAGATACTCGATCAATGCCTGACGCGTGAAACCCAGCAACGGGCGCAACAGCACCCCATCGCCCAGATTTCTCGAGACCGGCATCCCGGACAAACCCGCAACGCCGCTGCCGCGGATCAGATGCAAAAGCATGGTTTCCATTTGATCATCGGCGTGATGTGCGCTGAGCAAAAACTCGCCCGGCTGTAACAGGCGTTCAAAAGCAGCGTACCTGGCATGACGCGCTTCGGCCTCAAGACCGGAACTGTTGTCCTGGCTCACATTGACACAAACAGCTATCAGCGAGACACCGAGCGATTCAGCAGCCCTTTCACAATGATCCGCCCATTCTGACGAACGTGGACTCAAACCGTGGTCGATATGAATGGCACGCAGGCCACCGGTCTTCCCGGCCAGAGTACTCATGGCATGCAGCAGCGCAGTTGAGTCCGCACCACCGCTATAGGCAACGCAAAAGCTTGCTGACGACAGCTTGTCAACAAGCTGGCACAGCGTGTCGTGAAGCAACCGGGGATTGAATTCAGAACTCACGGTGTATTTACCATGCTGACAATGCCGCAGGCCTCGTACGCTTTGATCAGGCTTCCTTGAAGCGCCCAAAAGCCTTCAGGCGGCGGTGGCGGTGTGCCAGCAGTTTTTCCGTGCTCAGAGCCTTGAATTCCTGAACACTCGCATACAGCGCATTGCGCAGCGATTCCGCCATGGCGTCAGGGTTGCGGTGGGCGCCACCCAGCGGTTCCTCCAATACGATATCGACCAGATCCAGCTCTTTCAGGCGATTGGCGGTAATACCCATGGCCAGCGCTGCATCTTCTGCATAATCTGCGTCTTTCCACAGGATTGATGCGCAACCCTCGGGCGAAATGACCGAATAAATGCCGTACTGGAGGATCAGCAGCCGGTCGCAAACACCGATTGCCAGCGCACCACCGGATCCACCCTCGCCAATGACCGCCGCAATGATTGGCGTTTTGAGATTCGACATCTCAAACAGATTCCGTGCAATGGCTTCGCTTTGACCGCGTTCTTCAGCCCCGACGCCGGGGTACGCCCCCGGGGTATCGATCAGCGTAATGAGTGGCATGCTGAACCGTTCAGCCATTCGCATCAGACGCATGGCTTTTCTATAACCCTCCGGTTTCGGCATACCGTAGTTGCGCCGCATACGTTCCTTGGTATCGCGGCCTTTCTGATGGCCGATAACCATGACCGGCAAACCTTCCAGGCGTGCAGGTCCCCCGACGATCGCGGGATCATCGGAATACATGCGATCACCACGCAATTCCTCAAAATCGGTGAAAACCTTGTCGATGTAATCGAGCGTATAGGGACGCTGCGGGTGCCGCGCAAGCTGCGCGATCTGCCATGGCGTAAGATCCGCAAATATCGACTCGGTCAGCGACTCGCTTTTCTGCTTGAGCCGGCTGACTTCGTCGCTGATATTGACCGATGAATCGTCGCCAAGATATCGAAGTTCCTCGATCTTGGCTTCGAGTTCGGCAATGGGTTGTTCAAAGTCGAGAAATTTTAAGTCCATGTGGTCTGTGTTCCGCGCGCACAGGTGCTCAACACTAATAGCACGGGGGGCAACATACAAGACTTTAGACGGGTCTCAGGAGGCCTCGACCTGCGACGGATATACAATCTTGACTTCCTGGTCGCCGACCAGTCGTGACAGGCGGTCTATAAGCTCGCGCGTCGGTCGTACGGTCCAGTCATCGCCGAGCGCCAGTCTGGCACGCGCCGACAATCCACTGTAACTGACGAATACACCGCAGCGGCCTTGCCGATACGGCTGCAGTACTTCCTTGAGATCATGGATAAAACTGGCGCCGTCACCATTGCCCTTCCAGTTGATGATGATGCGTCGCGCATATTGTTCGCGTGCGTGATCGATTTCCATGATTTCTTTTGCCGTAACCCGCCAGCCATCGATAAAATCGTCATAACGCATGCCACCATCGATCACCAGGATGTTGTCCTTTGTGACGATATTGCGATATCTCTGATAGGTCTCGTCAAACAGTGATACCTCGATGCGGCCGCTTCGATCATCGAGGATCAGCGTCACGCGATTACCACGTTTTCGCAATTCGGTGACCAGACCGGCAACCCGTACATTGCGCTGCGGTTGTTTCCAGCTGTTGCCGTTTGGCATGGGCTTTGTACTGACAAGATCAACAATACGACCGCTGGTAATGGCCGAAAGATCGGCTTCATATTCTGCAATCGGGTGACCACTGAGATACAGGCCCAGAGTCTCCCGCTCAGCAGCTAACAAAACCTTGTCACTCCATTCCCGGAGATCCGGCGTGACAATTTCCTGTGCCGCCGCCGACCCGCTGCCCGGCTCCTCGCGAGTGAACCCGAACATATCATTCATACCCGCTGCACTGGAGTGGGCATTCTGTTCTGCCAGCCGAATGGCGACCGGCAGACGCGCCATCAGTGTCGCCCGGTTTTTGCCCAGCGCATCCACCGATCCGGAC
>CBDUSC010000139.1:0-5397 GCA_965369735.1 uncultured bacterium | reverse complement strand
CCGGTATACCCGGTGAAAAAAGATGAGCCCGACACGCCAATCCGTTTGTTAAACACGGATCCCGCCACTTTGTATGTGTTCCAGACCGGTGTTCGCTCGGCAACCCCGGGCATCGCTGAGCCCAACCACCGTGCCCGATTTATTTCTGATGCCAACGAATATCGTCTGGCTGAGGGCTTCGATGAACTCGTGGTCGAGTTGAGCTGGGCCGATGGCCAACTGGGCGCCATCAAGCGCTATATATTTCGTCGAGGCAGCTATACCATCGAACAGGAAATCGAGGTATTCAACCGTAGCGACCAGCTTTGGTTGGCGGCGCCATACCAGCAGATCATGCGCCGGAATGTCACGCGCAAGCGATCCATGTTTGACGTGGATACATTTTCCTTTCTTGGACCCGTTTTGTATAACGGTGAAAAATACGAAAAGCTGGATTACGAAGATCTGGAAGAAGAACCGATTTCTGCAAGTTACGTCAATGGCTGGGTCGCAAACATCCAGCATCATTTTTTAACCGCTGCCATACCGGCACCGGATATCCCTTACACCTACACAGGACAGGTTCGCAACGGCAACACGTATATGTCCGCAGTTGGCCCGGTCAGCCAGGTAGCAGCTGGCGCCAGTCACACCTTTGAGCAAAAATTGTTTATTGGGCCAAAGCTGCAACAGCAATTACGCGAGACCTCCCCGGAACTCGATCTGACCGTCGACTACGGTCCGTTGACCATATTGTCTCAGCCATTGTTCTGGTTACTCGACAAGACTCACTCTTATGTCGGTAATTGGGGCTGGGCAATTATTTTTACGACCCTGATGATCAAGTTGCTGTTCTACAAGCTGACCCAGGCCAGCGGCCGCTCCATGGCCAAGATGCGCAAACTGCAACCGCGCATGAAAAACCTGCAGGAACGCTACAAGGACGATCGCGAAGCCCTGAGCAAAGCGATGATGGAATTGTACAAGCGCGAAAAGGTCAACCCGGTTGCAGGTTGCCTGCCGATGCTGATCCAGATTCCGGTATTCCTGGCCTATTACTGGGTGCTGCTTGAGAGCGTCGAAATGCGCCAGGCGCCCTTTATGCTGTGGATCACCGATTTGTCGTCGCGCGATCCGTTTTTTGTGCTGCCGATACTGATGGGTATCAGCATGTTCGGTCAGTTCAAGCTGAACCCCGCACCGCCCGATCCGGTGCAGGCAAAAATATTCATGTTCATGCCCCTGGTGATGACAGGCATGATGGCCTTTTTCCCGGCCGGCCTGGTGCTCTACTGGTTTACCAACACGCTTTTGTCCATTGCGCAGCAATGGAGAATCAACAAGGTCATCGAAGGCAGTAGCCGCGACTAGTAAGCCGGGCCACAATGACAGACACAATTGCCGCAATTGCCACGCCACCGGGCCGCGGTGGCGTCGGTGTCATCCGCGTATCCGGTCCCGATGCCGGGCGCATTTCACGCTCGCTGCTCGGCGATGTGCCAAAGCCCAGATTCGCAACCGTCAGTCAGTTCAAAGGTGCGGACGGGCGGGTGATCGATGAAGGACTGGCAATATGGTTTGCCGGGCCTGCTTCCTTCACCGGCGAAGATGTACTCGAATTGCATGGCCATGGCGGCCCGGTGGTGATGGACGAGGTGTTGGCAGCGGTCATTGCGCAGGGCGCGAGAGTTGCCAGACCGGGCGAGTTTTCCGAGCGGGCGTTTCTGAACAACAAGCTGGATCTGGCACAGGCGGAGGCCATCGCGGATCTGATCGATAGTGGATCCACCCAGGCGGCACGCGCCGCAATGCGATCCCTGCGGGGCGAGTTCTCGGCAAAAATCCACGCGCTCATCCAACTGATCACCGAATTGCGTGTATATGTCGAAGCAGCGATCGATTTCCCGGAAGAAGAAGTCGATTTCCTGGATAGCACAGAAATTACCACCGGGCTTGACCAGCTATTTTTGGAATTCGATGCAATCCGCCTGGCTGCAAGACAGGGCTGTCTGTTACAGGAAGGCATGACCGTGGTGATCGCCGGGCGGCCAAATGCCGGCAAATCGAGTTTGCTGAACCGCCTCGCGGGGTATGACGCAGCGATTGTCACCGATGTCCCGGGCACGACCCGCGATGTTTTGCGCGAGCGTATCGATATCGATGGCATGCCGCTGCATGTGATTGACACTGCCGGGTTGCGTGACCAGGCCAATATCGTAGAACAGGAAGGCATCCGCAGGGCGCGAGTGCAAATGGATCAGGCGGACCGGGTATTGCTGGTAGAAGATGCGTCGGATGCCACGACGCTGCATGCGGAACTGATGGCAGAGCTTCCTGATGAGCTCCCGGTGACCGTTATCAGAAACAAAATTGACCTTAGCGGTGAACCGGCAGGCATCAATAAAGGCGCTCCACCGGTTATCCATTTGTCGGCGAAAACCGGTGACGGTGTCGATGATCTCGTCGGGCACTTGAAGCAGGTGATGGGTTACCAGGCAGCAGGGACTGGCACTTTGTCAGCCCGGCGCAGACATATCGATGCGCTGGATCGTGCTCGCAGGCACGTCGATGCCGCGCGACAGCAACTTGTCGATCACAAGGCCGGTGAACTGATGGCCGAAGAACTGCGCCTGGCGCAAAATGACTTGTCGGAGATTACCGGTGAGTTCACCAGCGATGATCTTCTTGGCGAGATCTTTTCCAGCTTCTGCATTGGCAAATAGACTTCAATCCATCAACGGCTCATAAAGCGCATCGACGATGGGGCAGTGCGGCACGGAATCCCCGCTGCAGTCGGATGCCATTTTGTTCAGCGCGTTTTCCAGTCGTTTGAGATCGGAGATTTTTTTTCGGATGTCCTTTGCATGGGCCAGAGTCAATTGCTTCACGTGCTCACAGCTGTACTCATGTTCATCGACCAGGCTCAGTAGCTCGCGGATTTCGGCCATGCTGAAGCCGAGATTGCGTGAGCGTTTGACAAATGTAAGCCGTTTCAAATGGGTCGCGGAATACACACGATGCCCGCCCGCGCTACGCGGGGGTTTGGGTAGCAAACCCTGTTTCTCGTAGTACCGGATCGTCTCGATATTGCAGTCGGTCAACCGGGACAGCGCGCCGATCCCCATGGGCGCCTGGGCTGTGGTTGTAGAATTCAT
Source organism: uncultured bacterium (assembly GCA_965369735.1). Taxonomy (GTDB): domain Bacteria; phylum Pseudomonadota; class Gammaproteobacteria; order Steroidobacterales; family CBDUSC01; genus CBDUSC01. Next base: position 2,263 of record CBDUSC010000139.1, on the reverse strand, counting down.
TACCATACCCCTTGCATCTGTAGTTACTACAGGTATTAGACTGGAAAACAGTGACCAGTTCCATCCATGAACAGAGGAGTTGCCGGTGAGCAATATGACCGGGATTCAGTTTCTTGCATTTGACGGCTGCCCGTTGGCCGTATCGGCCCGTGATGTCTTGAAACGCGCTCTGATCGAGTGCGGTCTCGATGCCGATCACTATGAGGAAATCGACATCATGGACGCAGAAACATCCGATGAGTTTCGTGCCTGGGGGTCGCCCACCATTCTGATAAACGGAGTGGATGTGTCGGGCGTCAGTATTGGTAATGGCGCCAGTTGCCGAATATACGACACCCCGGATCGGGTACCGGAACAATCTCAGATTGTGGAAAAAATCAGACGTGCGTTAAAGCTATGAATGAAGAGAAAAAAATTACCGCGACAACAGGCGGTGCCATTGGTATCAGCGCGTTTGCGTCTTTTGTCGGGCTTTGCTGCATCGGGCCATGGGCCGTCGTCTTGTTTGGTGTGCCAGGTGCAGTGGCGTTGGCTCGCTGGCAACCGTACAGACCCTATATTCTTTTGGTTGCTGCCCTGATGCTTGCCTGGGGTTTTTGGAGAGTCTACCGGCCGCAACCGGTTTGCGACGATGGCAGTTGCCCGACTGGCCCATCGACCTGGTTAAAAACATTGTTATGGTTTTCAGCGGTACTCATCGTGCTTGCGTTTTTTGCTGAAGATCTCCAGTGGCTGATCGTTGATCCCACGCCTGAAGGACTACGCGAATGAATATTTTCAGATCGAAAGCATTGGAGTCAGTGACATTGTTGCTGGCGATTACGTTCCTGGTTGCCTGCGAAAAAGAAAGCGTGTCTCCCACGAGCAGCAATGGCGATGGTGAAGCCTTGTATGTCGTCATGGAAGACGATCTTCAGCTGTTGAAGGACGACTTCAACAACGATATCGGCAAAGTCCGGCTGGTATTTCTCAGTGGGCCAACCTGCGGCATATGTCTCAGAGGCATGGCGGATCTGAATGACGAGTTTCTGGCCGCCAGCCAGAATGATGACCGCTTGCATACCTATGTGATCCATGTGCCAACGCTGGGTGCGAAAGAAAAGCATGTAGCGGCGACGATACCTTTGCTGAACGGACCGCGGGTCTCCCACTATTGGGAGGACAGCGGCATTATCGGGCGTCACTATTCAGAAACACTCGACATTGCTCCTGTGTATGCCTGGGATGTGTGGATGATTTATGGCCCGGATGCTGAATGGACCGATACGTTGCCGCCCGCGCCGGCGTTTTGGCAGCATCAGCTGGGTGCATTATCAAAAGCCGAAAGACTCAATCCAGTGTCCTTTGCCGATGCAACCGCGAGCCAACTCGAGAACCTCGGCAACGCTCCCAGGCTCGCCGGCACGGTAAACGAATCACTATCAGGCGACTCGCTCGTAGTCGAAACTGAAGCACAGCGCGTTGCAGATGGCTCAGTTATTCCCACGGTCGCACAACCCAGGGGCGTTGCAATCGAACAACATATCCGGGGGCGCGGTCTGTATCACAATCTCAAGCGCATTACCGCGATCAACAAAACGGGGACTATCGAATTCGACGGCGTGTCGCATGAATTCCGCGTTTCCACATCGCGACCGGCCAATATCGAAAGAATCGTGGTGCTCGACAATATCGAGTCTGTCGGGGGTTTTGATGGCACAAGCACCACGTTCAGTGATCCGGATACCGATCGTGGAATACCAGGCGATCTGGAATCACAACTGTTGTCCTCGTTCGATTTTGATGGACCGCTGGTCGACTGGCCTGACAAGGATAATAGTCTGGCAATGATTGGCATGGAAAAACAGGGCACGGTGCTGGCGTGGAAACTCGATCTTGTGCAGGCTGATGGTGCGCACTGGCATCTGCTGGTGAACAGCCACAGCGGAGACATTGTGCGGGCGACGCTCCTGGGAGACGACGACGATCCGAAATACGCGCTTTACCAAAGCGACTTCAGGGAAACGTCGGGATTCCGGTTCCCGCATCGCGTCGAGTATCGCACTTCAGCTGGCAACATCATTGCAGTTGAGACGATTGACAGGATCGAGGTTGAGACCGGGAAATTCAGAATAGCCGACGAAAACGTCACTCACTGATTCCCGGCAAATCTTTTTGATTTGACCACGGGCTTGTCTTAAGCAATCAGTTCCCGTTCAATTACGGGATGCCCGGTATTCGTGACAGTCAGACAATCCTGCGCGCACTAAGCCTCGCGGTGCTC
>CBDUSC010000138.1:0-5427 GCA_965369735.1 uncultured bacterium | reverse complement strand
TCTAGCCGGCTGCACCTGCCTGCAGGGTCGCCAGCGCGTTGGGGCTCAGCGTTCGATCGGCGAATTTCCGGAATTGCTCGGCTGTCATGGGCTTGCCGAACAGGTAACCTTGTACCAGATCGCATCGCCGGCCTGCCAGGAACTCCAATTGCTCGCGGGTTTCGACACCTTCTGCAACAACTCTTTTCTCAAGACTGTGCCCCATGGCAATAATAGCCGCTGCAAGAATCTTGGCGTTGTAGTCGCTGCCGATGTCTTCAATGAATGAGCGATCGATCTTGAGGGTATCGATCGTGTATTTGCGCAGGTAGTTGAGCGATGAGTACCCGGTTCCAAAATCGTCGATCGACAACCGTACACCCAGCTCTTTCAGGTCGTTGAGAGTGCGCGCCGCATTCTGGCGATCATCTACCAAAACGCTTTCCGTGATTTCAAGCTCGAGATTATCAGCTTCCATCCCGGTCGACTCGATGACCTGTTTGACCATATCGACAAAGCCCGTTCCCGTTACCTGCTTGGCTGAAACATTGACGGAAATTGTTTGCAATGAAAGACCCGATGCGCGCCATTCGGAAAACTGTTTGCACGATGCTTCCAGTGCCCAGCGGCCGATCCTCTCGATCATTCCCGTATCCTCGGCAATCGGAATAAATACGGATGGCATGATCATGCTGCCACTCTGGGGTTGCCAGCGGATCAGCGCCTCTACACCGGCTACAGATCCACTGCGGGTTTCAATCTGAGGCTGGTAATACATTTCCAGTTCATCGCGATCAATGGCATGACGCAAATCTGCCTCAAACCGGGTACGTCTCACGGCTGCAACATTCATCTCCTCGGTGAAAAACTTGCGCGTCGCACGGCCTGAGTCCTTGGCCCGATACATCGCGGTATCTGCGTTTCTAAGCAACGCTTCCGCGGTCATGCCATCTTCCGGGTATATGGTGATACCGATACTTGCCGATACATAGTGATCGATACCACCAACATTGAATGGCTTTGAAAATATCTTGTTGATCTGATCAGCAATGATGTTTGCGTCGCGCGGCGCCATGATGCTGTTCAGGATAATCGTGAATTCGTCGCCACCGAGCCGGGCAACGGTGTCGGTCTCCCGTACACAACGGCGCAACCGATCGGCAGCCAGTTTCAGCAATGTATCGCCGGCAGAATGGCCAACGGAGTCATTTACCTGTTTGAACCGGTCGAGATCAACGAACAACAACCCGACCTTGTTGCCATCACGCCTCGCGTGCACCAGCTCCTGGGACAAGCGATCCTTGAAAAGCTGACGGTTGGCAAGACCCGTCAATGGGTCAAAATGCGCCTGGCGATAGAGTTCCTCTTCTTTTTCGACACTTGCCATGGCCACCGCCAATCGGTCGGCGATTTCGTGTGCCTGGCGTATGTAATCACTGCTCAGCGTTGGCGCGGATTCGAATCCCAGCGTCAGAATCCCGTAGAGCTGATTTTTTCTGACTACCGGCAATGCATAACAAACCATGGCGCCCATATCCACAAGTGACTTGGTGTATACACGGTCGGTTTCACAAAAATCGACCATGAGCCCCTTGCTACAACGCATGAGCTCACGCCGGTTTTCATTCGTTATTTGTACGCGATCGACTGTGACATCGTTCGCTTCCCCTACCGCTTTTACATGATTTCTGGCAATTCCCGGTGCATCCGTTTCGAACACGGCAATACCAACAAAAGCGCAGGGAACAATTTTTTCAATCTGTCGCATCACGATTTCCACAACCGGATCTGTATCGGCCGATGTCAGAATCAGGCGATCCATTTCAGCCAGTGTCGACAATGTATTGAATTGCCGACCCAACCTGGAGGCCATGGCATTCAATGAATCTGCGAGTTCCTCGAATTCATCACCACTTTTGATAATGACCGGGTTATCGAAATTGCGATTGGCAATTTCGCGGGTTCGTTCTATCAGTTTTTCCAGTGGTACCAGGCTACGTCTGACGTAGGTCAAACTGAGATACAAAACCAGCAGGATCGATAGCAGCAAAACCGGTGGGAAAATCCTTCGGAATCCGGCAACGGGCGATAGCGCCAAACGCGTAGGCTGTGCGGACATGACTATCCAACCGTCATTGAAAAAGCGCGCACGCAGAAAAAGTGACCAGTACCTGCCGAGCATGACTTCCTCACCGCTGTTCCATTTCAGCTGCCCGCGCGAACGCGTCTGCGTTTGGTGCAGCAACGTATCGACGACTTCAATGGGCAATTCACTGGTTCCATTCAGCAACCCCGATGCGGGAGAAAACACACTTTGGCTGATTGCATACGGCAAATCCTGCGGATTGCCCCAAAGGAATTCCGGATTGATCCGCCCTATCAGCATGCCGGATTTGTCGTTCCCATCTTCCATCAGCCGATATGCATATATATGCGCAATACCGCTGACGCTGACACGATCCTGGACAATGATCGTGCCCGAGAGCAAATGCCCCATCGCGTCTTTTATCATCGGTGGTGGCTCTTCAACGTCCCCGCTGATCAATGACATTTTGTTATTTTTGATCAGGGCAATACCTGAAAAATGCTCTTCACCGATCACGTTTTTGATCGCATGGGTATTTTTTGAAGTAATCAGGTAGGAAAGCTCGCTCATCCGGCTTTCGATTACCGCCAGGCGTTCAAATATTGTCAGGCCAATAGACTTGCTCGACTCATGCAAATACATGTTGGTCTGATCGAGCAGTATCCGGTTGACTTCACCGAACGACAACATCGCCATTGCAAGGATGGGTACAACAGCAGCCAGGACAAACAGACCGAATACACGTCTGGATACCCTGCTGCGCAGAAACCTTGCTTCGATGCGCATAGGCTCAGTAGTCCTCGGCCAGCCCGATAAACCCGCCATTGTTTGCACGCACGATGTCATCGCGGCTGGCGTTTGCGGTCAGCGGCATTTGGCTGTCGCCATCCTTGCCCGAGCTGTACAAATCAAAGTCCGTGTTCAGCGGCACGAGGTTTCTGTCCTTTCTGGAGTCACCGGGATTTGCGCCCGCAAGATCGTTGTACACGTAGTCGTTGCCCCAGGGGTCAGTGATACTCGCAATATTCAACTCATCGAGATCGGCGGGCATGCGCTCATTGTTCATTTGAAAACGCTCGATATCAGCGCTGATACCACTGACTTCAGCGACCGCGATACGGATATTCATTCTGTTGATCTGCTGGCTGAACATCGGTACGGCAATGGCCGCAATAACAGCAGCAATAGCCACCGCAAGCATCAGCTCAATCAGCGTGATCCCGTCAATTTTTTTCCTGGTGATGGTCAATGATATCCACTCATACATTGTTGTTTCCCCCGGCATCTACACCCGGCCTCCTGCCGGCCTGTATTTCGCAGGCCTAACGATGCGACAAAGGGCTCCTTATTACTGTGCAGGGATTCACACTGATCGCGAGGAACCGTATTTGGTTGGTGGAAACGCGACCTGGCGCACATTTGACAATGACCGGATTTGCGTTATGACAAATACCCCGCGCATACTCCGGATCGGTAAGCCACGCAACAGATGACGCATGACAAAAGCCTTGTACCGGGACGACGCATACCTGAAGACCTGTACTGCGACAGTTGTGTCAGCCGATCACAATGCTGTGGTTGTAGATCAGACGGTTTTCTACCCCCTCGGCGGTGGCCAGCCAGGTGATACCGGCGTCATGCTTTGGGGTGATCAGACCCTGGCAATTATCGATACGCGGCGTGGCGACAACGGCAGTATTCTTCACATTCCAGAACCGGAAGCATTACTCCCCGATGCAGGCATGCGAGTCACTTTGGTGCTGGATTGGGAACGCCGATATGCGCACATGCGCATGCACACCGGTCTGCATCTACTGGGTGTCGTATTGCCGTATGGTGTGACCGGTGGTTCTATTCACGCGGACAAAAGCCGGCTGGATTTTGATATGCAGGACACAGTCGACAAAGACGAAATTACTGAAAAGCTCAATGAGCTTGTGGCGGCGGACCAGCCGGTGCTGACACGCTGGATCACCGACGAAGAACTGGATGCACAACCGGAATTGATTCGCACCATGTCGGTCAAGCCCCCACGCGGTGTTGGAAAAATACGGTTGCTGGAAATTCCGAATATCGACTTACAACCTTGTGGTGGTACCCACGTTGCCCGCACCGGTGAAATCGGCAGGCTGCGGATCAGCAAGGTCGAGAAAAAAGGTCGTCACAATCGCCGCGTCCATGTGATTTTTGACTGAGCAATCAATGACAAAGCTGAAAAAGACGCTCGGGATACCGGACGGCATCGCACTACTCGTCGGCATCACGATTGGTGCGGGGATTTACTCGACACCGCAAATTATCGCCACCTATACCGATTCCTATGCCTCGGTGATCATGCTTTGGCTGGTGGTTGCTGCGTTCGTGGTAATCGGCGGTCTGATATATGCCGAGCTTGGCACGCGGTTTCCGCATACCGGTGGTGAATATGTTTATCTTCACCGTGCGTTCGGCCCGACTGTCGGTTTTCTTTTTGGCTGGGCCCAGCTGTTCATTATTCGCACCAGCCCCGCCGCCGGGCTCGCAATCATTACTGCAAACTATCTGGAGTATTTTGTTCCTTTGAGCGACTGGCAGCACACAACGGTTGCCATATCCACAATCATTCTGATCGGTTTGTTGAATTACTCGGGTGTGCAGCATGCAAGCCTGTTCCAGAAATATTCCACCGTGATCAAGGTCGTTGGCATGTTGATTCTTGCGGCTGCGGCATTTGCCCTGACCTATGACAAACCCGGGGAGTTGGCGAAAACCGCTCCCGCTACTGCAAACCTCGGGCCGGCAGGAAATATGGCGGCCGCCATGATGCGGATCGTATTTTCCTATCTGGGTTGGGATCGGGTGGGTTATGTAGCCGGTGAAATGCGTGACCCGCGACGGGTGATACCACCAAGCCTGAGCATTGGAATCGGTGTGGTAATAGTCGTCTACATACTGATGAACACCATCTATTACCGGGTGCTCGGTATTGACGGGTTGCGCGCATCCGACATCGTGGCCAGCGATGTCGCAACGATATTGTTTGGTCCGGTGGGCGCTGCAATGATTGCCATGCTGGTCATGGTTTCTGCCATGGGCAGCACCAATGGATCAGTTATGGCGGCAAGCCGCGTTTACTATGCGATGTCCCGCGACCGCCTGTTTTTCAGGTGGCTGGATTATATTCACCCGAGGTTTCACACACCCAGCAGAGCCATCATCGTTCACTGCGTATGGGCCTGTGTCATTTTGCTGGTGCGCGGCAGCTTTGAAAATATCGTTGCCGGCATGGTATTCGCCATCCTGATTTTTTATGCGATGACCGCTGTCGCAATGATGCGTTTTCGCGCGCGTGATGAAGGCGAAGCCAATGCCAGCCTGGTACC
>CBDUSC010000137.1:0-5447 GCA_965369735.1 uncultured bacterium | reverse complement strand
GCAGATCGCCGCTGAGACTCAATATCCTTTTGACCATGTGTGCAACCTGGCTCTTGTCTGCCGCACCGGCGCCAACCACAGCCTGTTTGACCTGACGTGCCGCATACTCATATATCCGTGCCTCACTGCCGAAGCTCGCACACAAGGATGCGGCACGGGCCTGGCCCAGTTTTAGTGCGCTGTCGGCATTGCGGTGCATGAAGACTTTCTCGATCGCAATTTCGGCAGGAACATAGGTTTCGACCAATTGACGGCTGCCATCGAATATTTCTCTGAGACGTTCGGGAAAATCATCTCCCCTGGTACGAATACAGCCGCTCGCAATGTACTGGCACTGGTTTCCGATCACATCGACAACACCGTATCCGGTGATACGGGAACCCGGGTCAATTCCCAGTATGCGTATGACGCTCATGCGATCTCGAAATCCTTACAACCGGGCAAGGATCTCATCCGGGATATCTGCGTTGGAGTAGACGTTCTGTACATCATCCAGGTCCTCCAGCATTTCCAGCAATCTGATCATCGAAGATGCCTCTTTTTCGCCCAGTACGGCTGAGGTTGCGGCGCGCATAGTCACCTCGGATTCTTCAGAATTAAAACCCGATGCCTGCATTTGCTCCCGCACGTTTTCAAACCCGGTAGGGTCGGTCAGCACATCCACCGATCCGTCATCATTCGAAACTACATCTTCGGCGCCCGCTTCAAGGGCAGCTTCCATGATCTTGTCTTCATCGCTGCCAGAAGGATAACTCAGCTGGCCAACGTGATTGAATAAATAGGATACCGAGCCATCCGCGCCAAGGTTGCCGCCAAACTTGGTAAACGCATGGCGTACTTCTGCGACGGTACGGTTGCGGTTATCCGTCATGCAATCAACCATGACAGCAACGCCACCCGGCCCATAACCTTCATAGCGAATTTCCTGGTAGTCATCAGCCTCGGTGTTGCCCGAGCCCCGTTTTACAGCACGCGCGATATTGTCCTTGGGCATGCTTTGCCCGCGTGCCTTGTCGATGGCCAGGCGCAGCCGCGGGTTCGCCTCAGGATCCCCGCCGCCCATACGTGCCGCAACCGTGATCTCGCGGATCAGTTTGGTAAACAGCTTGCCGCGCTTTTTATCCTGGGCACCCTTGCGATGCTGGATATTGGCCCATTTGCTATGACCTGCCATGGCAGTTCCTCAGAAGCGAATTCGGATTCCAATATTGAAACCCGTATCCAGTGTGACGTCGGAACCATCATCGTACTCGGCGTAGATGTTGCGATATGCGATGTATATATCAGCGTCCTGTATGACGTTATAAGTGCCACGGACTTCGATTTCACGATATTGCTCGGCATCGCTGAAGGACAGTACATCGGGTGCAAAATACAAGTGGCCGCCCACCCCAAACCGGTTGTACTGCGGGAAGGTGTAGCTAAAAAAACCACCCAAAGCCAGGGAATACCCGTCGTCATCGGTGGATCGATCAGGATCATGCCAGAAAAACTTGCCACCGAGGCCGGCATTGATCTCCGGCTTCACAACAGTCGCTTTACCCTTTAAATGCAACCCCAGGTGACCCACATCCCCCCGGTCCTGGTGGTGCATCCAGCCGGCATCCCACTGCAATGTATCCTGCTTGAACGGGCGCGTAAAAGTCAGCCGCGCTGCATCATCGTTGACGTTGATATCGAGACTGTCGGCCAGACCGAGGGTCGTGGACAGCGTGAGTACCAGGGCGAATAAAAATCGCATGGCGCATCCTTTCATTTTTGAATCCAATCGGGCCAAACCACGGCTCACCCTGACGAATAATTCGCGTTATGATAACGGTAAATCCGTCATAGCACACCAATCGATTTGACCCTGACAGATAGTCAGAACCCGGCCCAGGCATCTAAAATGAAAGCGACCGATGATACCGTATCCCCCGGCGATGCCGCCGCGCGGGCACGGGAGTTTATTGGAGATCGGTTCGGGGACCTGGACAATGCCGCAGGTGCACGGACCCGGGCCATATCCATCGCGGATATCGTGGCCGATCTGGGCGCCGGAGCCGACATCGTGGCCGCCAGCCTCCTGTACCCGTTTCTGGAGCAAAAACTGTGCTCGTACCAACAGCTGGTTGCAGTATTTGGCAACGATCTGGCGGCATTGACCCGTTCACTGGCCCAGCACAGCAAATTCGGCTTTCCGCAGGACTGGAACCCGGAAAAACGCTTACCCGCACTGCAGGCAGAGCGTCTGCGCAAGATGCTGTTGGCCATCATTGCCGACGTGCGACTTGTGCTGGTGCGTCTTGCAGACCAGCTGTGCCGCATGCGCGAGCTGAAAAAAGCACCGGTTGCCGAACGACGCCGGGCAGCAACCGAGACCCGCGAGATTTTTGCGCCTTTGGCCAATCGTCTTGGTATCTGGCAGCTCAAATGGGAGCTGGAGGATCTTGCATTCAGGTATTTCGAGCCGGATCGATACACCGCCATAGCAAAATCACTCAAGGAAAAACGCAAGGATCGTGAATCGTTCATTTCCAGCTTTATTGCAACTTTGAACGATGAGCTGGGGCAAGCCGGCATCACAGCGGATGTCAGCGGCAGACCAAAACATATCTATAGCATCTGGCGAAAAATGCAGGCAAAGGGCCTGGAGTTCGAGAACGTTTTTGACGTGCGCGCACTGCGAATACTGGTTGACGATGTCAGCGATTGTTATGCGGCCCTGGGGATCGTTCACAGTCTTTGGCGATACGTGCCGGGTGAATTCGACGACTACGTTGCCAACCCGAAAAATAATGGATACCAGTCTCTTCATACGGCAGTCATCGGATCCGATGGCAGACCTGTTGAAATACAGATACGAACGAATGCCATGCACGAGCACGCCGAGCTTGGTGTCGCTGCTCACTGGCAGTACAAGGAAGGCGGAAAACACAACCCGGCGTTCGAGGAAAAAATTCGCTGGCTGCGCCAGCTTATCGAACCCGAAAGCAATGATGAATCAGACAGTGATTTTGTCGATCGGGTCCGCTCGGAGATTTTTGAAGACCGGGTATATGTCATCAGTCCGCACGGAGATGTCATCGATTTGCCGCTGGGCGCGACGCCAGTTGATTTCGCCTACCACGTGCACACCGAGATCGGTCAGCATTGCCGGGGCGCCAGGGTCGATGATCGCATGGTGCCATTGAACTACCAGCTTGAAAACGGCCAGCGCGTTGAGATCATTACTGCAAAAAATGCACACCCCAGTCGCGACTGGCTGATACCGCAACTGGGTTACCTTGCATCAGGCCGTGCGCGCAGCAAGGTGAGGGCCTGGTTTCGAGCACAAAACAAGGCCCAAAGCCGCAAGCAGGGTCGTGCGATGCTGGAGCGCGAGTTGCAGCGGCTTGGTGTGCGTGACATGCCGCTCCCCGATCTTGCAAAACTGTTACGTTGTGGAAACCCGGATGATCTTTATCTCGCCGTTGGTCGTGGTGATATTACGCTGGCAAATGTTGCCAATGCCATCCAGAAAAACCTGACGGCGGATTCGGACATGACACCCGAACAGTTGGTTCGCGCGCCACGCCGAAAGAGAAAAGTCCGCGGCTCGATTGATATCGATGGAGTCGGCGATCTCATGTCTCACACGGCGCGCTGTTGCCGGCCGGTGCCACCAGAACCGGTAGCCGGGTATATCACACTCGGTCGCGGTGTCAGCATCCACAAAAATGATTGCGCCAACCTGCTTCGGTTACGCCAGACAAACAGAGACCGGGTCATTGATGTCAGCTGGCAGGAAGGCAGCAAGGATGAAAACACCTACCCGGCTGCCATCACGATCCGGGCCTATGATCGCACCGGTCTGATCCGCGATATCTCCGGTGTGTTGGCTGACGAAAGAGTTACGGTACTCGAGATGAGTTCGATGTCGGATCGCAGTTTGGGCAGCGCCGATTTGCATTTGCTGATCGCGGCACACGGGCTGGATGAACTCAGCCGGGTCATGCACCGCGTCAGTACGCTGCCCAATATCGTCAGCGTGAAGCGCGATACCTGAGTTATTTGTTGATCGCGTGCAATGCGCGGTTATCAACCGCCAGTGCCGCTTCATGCATTGCCTCGGATAATGTGGGGTGGCCATGCATGGTACGTTGCAGATCCTCTGCGCTGGCGGAGAATTCCATTGCAAGAACCGCTTCCGCCAATAACTCACCGGCCATCGGTCCTACGATATGCACACCCAGAATTTCGTCATCGTCCTCGGCGGCAAGAATCTTGACCATACCTGCCGCCTGCTCCATTGCTTTGGCACGCCCGTTTGCGGCAAAAGAAAAACTGCCGACCTTGTATTTCCGCCCGCTGCTCTTTACCTCTTCTTCCGTTTTGCCCACCCACGCAATTTCCGGGGCGGTATAGATAATCGAAGGTATGACGTCGTAATTGACTTCGGAGATCTTTCCGGCAATAAGATCGGCAGCCATGACGCCTTCCTCGGAGCCTTTGTGTGCCAGCATGGGTCCGCGCACACAATCACCGACCGCCCAGACACTGGATGCATCCGTACGGCATTCATCGTCGACCTTGATAAATCCACGGTCGTCCAGCGCGACACCGCAGCCATCTGCCAAAAGATTATCTGTATTCGGGCGGCGACCAACCGCCACGATTACCGTGTCGACTTCCAGCGAATGTTCGCCCTTTTTGTCGGTGTATTTGAGCGTGACGCCGCTATCGGATATCGCCGCAGACTGAACCATGGCCCCGAGGCGTATATCCAGGCCCTGGCGCTTGAACTGGCGTGCCGAGTCTTTCGCGATTGCGCGGTCAGCCATGAACAAAAATTCTTCGATGGCTTCTAGTACAACCACATCCGATCCCAGGCGATTCCAGACTGAACCCAGTTCAAGACCAATGACCCCGCCGCCGATCACACCTAGCCGCTTTGGCGCGGTATCGAATTCCAGCGCATCCCAGGAATCGACAATGGTATCGCCATTGAATGGCATCGATTTCAGCTCCACCGGCACCGAGCCGGCTGCAAGAATCACGTGCTTCGCCGCCAGCATTTCAGGCGAGCCGTCATGCGGCGTGTATTCAACCTGGCCGGGCTTGATCAATCGTCCACGGCCCTGCATACCGGTTACCTTGTTCGCCTTGAACAGAGCGCTGATACCGCCAGTCAGCTGTTTGACAATACCGCTTTTGCGTTCCTGCATTTTTGCGATATCGACGCTGATCTTGCCAGTCGATATTCCATGTTTCGCAAATTCATCGTGCGCACGATGCACCAGCTCAGATGACTCCAAAAGAGCCTTTGACGGGATACAGCCGGCATTGAGACAGGTGCCCCCAAATGCAAGGCTGCCGTCATGGTTTTTCCAATCATCGATACAGGCAACATTCAAGCCGTTTTGCGCCGCTCGAATTGCTCCAACATATCCGGCCGGACCAGCGCCAATAACAATGACATCGAAACT
>CBDUSC010000136.1:0-5455 GCA_965369735.1 uncultured bacterium | reverse complement strand
CGGCACCCACCGGGCTATGAATCGTGGAATCAAAGCCACCCTCGCGATCGGCGAAACCGGTCAGCATTTTACAAATATCCGGATCCGCAAACCCGCCTTTTGCCATGATCCCGCGCGGCAAAACCACGTCCCCGACACGTTGCCCCGGCGGCTGATCGGCGCACATGCGTTCAAATTGCTCATCGGTTTGTATGCGGTCAACCAGGTAACCGCTGGGCTTGAATTCGGCATTGCGCGAAAACCGGGATAAATTATCCGGCGTTTCGTTTGCATTATCGTCGGCATCACTAACCGCCAGTCGACCACAACAGTGCTTGTACTTGCGGCCACTGCCGCAGCTGCAAGGGTCATTTCGCCGGCTCGGGGTCATGCTGCGACCGTGGTACAGCGAGTTTGGCAATCCATCGTCGCTGCGATTGCCGCCAGCGCAACGCTGGCCAGAATGGGGATTCTGAGCGCAACAGGCTGTTTTTGTTCTAATTTTTGGACGTCATCAACCATCGTCAGAAAATATTTTGGAACACAGGCTATTTTGGCGAGTCAATCATTCTGGTACTTCAGAACTACTAAGGAACGGTAGCACACTGTCCGCTCAGATCGCGGCAGTGGGTCCCGCCCTGTCGAATGAAAAAAATAACTGGCTGCAACCGTGCGCGCCATCACGGTCGAGATATAGCTCGTACAAGCTCATGTCTGGTGGAATATCCAGCGCGGGCCCTTCGACCATGCCGGCATATGTATCGCCTCCGATTACCCTCGTTGCAACCGTCATGTACAACCGGTCCAGGACATTGGCTTTCACAAGCAAATGCAATACACGTGGTCCTGCCGCAGAATATATTGTCCCAAGACCGCGGAGCATCAGCAGATTGACCAACTGTTTACCACAAACTGAATCTTCACCCGCAGCAATGACATCGATGCCGTTGTCAGCCAATGCCTTGAATCGATTTGCATCCGCGTTTTCGGTAGTCACGACAATGACGACGCGGTCCCCTGACAGCAGATCATCGGGAATCGGGAAATCCAGGCTTGCGCTGATGATGGCGATCGCGGGTCTGCTCGATAATTTACGATCGGCACGCCATTGTCTGAGGTCGGCAAACGCGGCGTCATCGGGGTCGAATATCTCCTGCGCTGCGCCCCGCGATCGATCCCTGAGATATCGCCCGCTGGTCAGAATGACGTCGGCCTGCGCAGCGAGTTCATGGAACAAACGCCAGTCGCGATCGTTCGCGATGCTTTTTGGCACCGACAGCCCGCCGTCTGCGGGTACCGCGATTTTTCCATCGAGGCTGGTAATGAAGTTTGCAAATACCAGCGGGCTTTCCTGGTCCGATCTCATTCCCCTGAGATCGTGCGCCAGGTACAAACCCCGCAGAGAACAATCTCCACGTGCTGATGGATACAGTCTTTGCAAATCTCCAATCACCAGATCACCTGTGTTTCAATACGATCATATTTGCCAGTCGAAAGGAACGGAATTTCATGAATAACATTATTCCACGTTTTGCGGTCATAGCTTTGCTCGCGTTTTCATTTGCTGCATGCACAACACTGGACGTGAAGACCGATCTTGATGAATTACCCTCCAGGGATGATTCTGTTGTCTTTCTCAATGATTATTTCAAGGAAAAAAACAAGGAAATCGTTATCTCGAAGGACCTCCTCAGAGCACCACGCAAGAATGCGCCACCTTATCGGTGCATAACGGAATACACCTGGTCGGGCTACATGAACATCAATTGCAACGACACAAGGTCAGGCTTGGGACAAAACAGGGGAACAAACACAGGTACCTTCAAGGAACTGGTTCGCTGGAGCACAGCCAACGAGGCTGAGGCAACCCAGGTCACAGAGAATCTGATTGTTCTGGGCGTCAAGTACAACAAAATAGATCGCCTGATCCCGCAGCAATGCTTCCGCAGCAATAAGGGCTGTCCGCCGGGTTATCCATAGCAATCAGCTCGTCGTTTCAGTCCTCGCCCAAAGCATTTGTGAGATCCGGGACGATATCAAACAGGTCGCCGACCAGGCCGATGTCGGCAACATCGAATATCGGTGCGTCGGCGTCCTTGTTGATCGCAACAATGGTGCCGGCATCCTTGATACCGGTCAGATGCTGTATGGCACCCGATATCCCGATCGCAATATACAAATCAGGCGCTATGATCTTGCCGGTTTGCCCAACCTGCATATCGTTGGCCACATAGCCGGCATCGACTGCGGCCCGGGACGCGCCCACGCCGGCGCCGATCCTGTCAGCCAGTTCATAAATGATTTTGAAATTCTCCACACTGCCCAGCGCGCGGCCACCGGAAACGACTTTTGCCGCAGTCTGCAGATCGGGGCGATCGGTAGCACCGGATTCGAGTTTCACAAAGCGCGTATGAGTGGGAATCGAAACATCGAGATCGCGTTTTTCGATATTGACAGAGCCCCCGGCTGCAACCGCGGCATATGATGCCGTCCTGACCGTTGCAACCAGAACCTTGTCTGCCGCCACATCCACCGTCTCGATGGCATTGCCCGCATACACGGGCCGCTTGAACCGGTGGCTGCCTTCTACTGCCATGATATCGCTCAACTGACCAACACCGAGCAATGCGGCAACCCTCGGCATCAGGTCCTTGCCAAAGGTCGTGGATGGCCCGAGCACATGGCTGTAGCCATCGGCCAGCACCTTCACCTGCGGTGCAAGTACCGCCGCCAGGGGTTCTGCATTTTGCTCCCGATCAATTTGTATAACGAGATCGACACCGGCAAGATCTGCCGCCTGCCCGGAGACCTGGTCACCCTGCGCCGCAAACACCGCGATGTGGATTTCATCGGCTTTGATCCCGGTTGCGCAGCTAACACATTTTGCCGTGCCGGGGTTGAGCACCTGGCCGTCATGTTCGGCGATTATCAATACCCGACTCATTACACCAACCCCTTTTCGCGCAGAACACCAACCAGTTCATTCACATCACTCACGCGGATACCCGACTGGCGCTTCGTGGGTGACTCGGTATGAATAACAGTGCCCGAAATTGAGATTTCAACACCGAGCTCATCGATGTTCACCGTATCCAGTGGTTTTTTCTTTGCCTTCATAATGTCGGGCATTTTCACGTAGCGCGGCTCGTTCAACCTCAAATCCGCGGTAATCACCGCTGGCAAATCAATTTCCAGCGTTTCCAGGCCGGCATCGACTTCGCGCGTCACCACAGCCGTCGATCCATGCAGCTCCACTTTTGATGCAAAAGTGGCCTGCGGCCGATCCCAGATTGCGGCCAGCATCTGGCCAGTCTGGTTGTTGTCGTCGTCGATCGCCTGCTTGCCAAGGATCACGAGCCCGGGTTGCTCCTTTTCAACAAGCGCCCTGAATACGCGGGCAACAGTCAGGGGTTCGGCTGCGGTATCGGTCTGCACAAGAATCGCGCGGTCGGCACCGATTGCGAGCGCTGTTCTCAGTTGCTGTTGCGCATCGGCAGTACCGATTGAGACTGCGATGACTTCCTCAGCCTCCCCGCGCTCACGAATCCGCACAGCTTCTTCCAGCGCGATTTCGTCAAACGGGTTGACGCTCATCTTGACGCCACTGGTTTCCACGCCAGAGCCGTCACTGTTCACACGTACGCGCACGTTGTAGTCGACAACGCGCTTGATGCCAACGAGTATCTTTTTCATTTCACCCTCTTGACTGTCTTACCCGGGGGGACAGAACCGCATATTCTATCGAATTCCGTGGAAATCCCTACCCCTGGGCGTGCAAAAAACAACTTTCCTTCTGCTAATGTTAACTATGACCGACGACCGAATGGGAACAGTGGGTTATGGGCGAATCAACCGCAGGGTTTGAACTCTCGGATCAAGGCGAGGCGCTGTGCGTATCGCTGTCCGGAGACTGGACGGTAGCCCACTCATCTGCCGGATCGCAACCCAGCCCCGCCAACTGCCTGTTTGAAGAAACCAAAGCCAGGCTGGGCTCATCCGGGATCAGCAAGCTGACTTTTGAATCGAATGACCTCAAGCGGTGGAACAGCTCAACCGTGGTTTTGATGACCGCGTTACAAACCCTGGCCGAGGATTCCGGCGCAAAGGTAGATGAAAGCGGGTTACCAGAGGGCGTCCGGGGACTGCAGGCACTCGCGCGTGCTGTTCCGGCCAGGGGCGAAAGACGAACCGAGATCAAGATCAGAAACCCCGTGACCTACACTGGCACATTGGTCATCAATGCGGCCAGCGAAACCCGCAACATTTTGACCTTTCTGGGTGAATCCATACTTTCACTCGGCAGATGGTTCAGGGGCAAGGCCATATTCCAACGCTCTGATATCTTATCGCTCATCCAGGACGCCGGTCCGAATGCCCTGATCATCGTCGGCATCATCAATTTGCTCATGGGTGTCATTCTTGCGTTTATGGGCGCGGTACAGCTCCAGCAATTTGGCGCGTCCATTTATGTCGCCAATCTCGTTGCGCTGGGACAAACTCGCGAAATTGCGCCAATGATGACTGCGATCATCATGGCCGGTCGTACCGGTGCCGCCTATGCAGCCCAGCTGGGTACCATGCAGGTCAACGAGGAAATCGATTCACTGCAAACATTCGGCTTCGATCCATTCGATTTCCTGGTATTGCCCCGCATGATTGCGCTCGCCATTATGATGCCGTTCCTGATCCTGTTTGCCGATGTCGCCGGCATGTTCGGCGGTTATCTGATTGGACTCGGCATGCTCGACCTCACTCATACTGCTTATGTAGTACAGACCGAAAGCGCGATAGGCCTGATGGATATTTCAATCGGCGTGGTAAAAGGCAGCGTATTTGGTGTACTCGTCGCAATTACAGGCTGCATGCGGGGCATGCAAAGCGGCCGCAGCGCATCCGCGGTGGGCGACGCCGCAACCAGTGCTGTTGTCAGCGGGATTATCGCAATTATTGTTGCGACCGCCATATTCTCGGTACTTTCAAATGCGATGGGGATCTGAACTGTGAGCGAAACCCAGGCTGCAATCAAAATTCAAGACCTGGAAATGGCGTTTGGCAATTTTGTAGTTCAGCGCGACCTGACGTTTGATATTAAAAAGGGTGAAGTGTTCGTCATCATGGGCGATAGCGGCAGCGGAAAAAGCACGCTGCTCAGGCACATGATCGGATTGCAAAAGCCAAACAAGGGTGCGGTTTTGTACGGCGAAACAGATTTCTGGAGCCTGGATGACAATGAGCGTATCAAATACGCGCGTCGCTTCGGTGTCCTGTATCAAAGCGGCGCGTTATGGAGTTCAATGACGCTTGCAGAAAACATCGGGATGCCGATCAGGGAATACACGGACCTCAGCGAAAAGGATATTGCCGCGCTGGTATCGTTCAAGCTGGCTCTGGTCGGGCTCGCAGGCTTTGAGGACTATTACCCGTCCGAAATCAGCGGAGGCATGAAAAAACGCGCGGGCCTTGCTCGAGCCATGGC
>CBDUSC010000135.1:0-5462 GCA_965369735.1 uncultured bacterium | reverse complement strand
AACGGGTCAACAAAAACATAGAAACGGCAGCGACACTACCAGCCGGCGGTGAAATCGGTCACGATCGGTATCAGCAGAAAATTGCAGAGCTAAAGCGCCGCAAACCTGCATACGATGCGTATGACAAAGGTCGCGAGGCACTGATGAATGATGATCTGGATGGCGCCTTGTCTTTTGCGAAACAAGCCATAACCGCAGAAGATGGTGAAGCCCAGTTCCATGCATTGCGCGGTGATATTCGCCTTAAACAAAAACGTTATAAAAATGCCAAAACCAATTACACCCGCGCCATCGATCGCTATTCCGGATTTTTCTACTTTTATCTGCAGCGCGGGCAGACCGGGAATGAATTGGCCGACTATGATTCTGCGCGCCGGGATTTCCAGGCCAGTATCAAGTTATTGCCAACTGCAGACGCACACTATGGTCTTGGTGTGGCAAACGAAAAGAACGGCAATATTTCCGGCGCCATAAGGCACTACCGAACAGCATCGGAATCAAATTCAGATGCCGGCAAAAAAGCTCGTGTTGCCCTGCTCAAGCTGGATATTGGGAACAACCCGGATCGTTATCTCAAGATTGCGCATGGTTTGAATAACGATGGCTATCTGGTGGTACGCATCGGCAATCCAAACCCGGTTGCCATTGGGAACATCCAACTGTCGATACGCTATCGCGATGCCGGCGGGCAAACCCGTAGCACATCTGGTCGTTTTCCATACGACCTGGGTGCAAATAAAGAGGCAGAATACGCGACACGGGTGGGTCCAATAGCCGGTGCCAGCGATTATTCGGTTCAGATTACAGGCGCGCAAGTGCTTGATTGAAAGGGAAAATATGATGAAAGTGAGTCGATTCGTCGCAATCGCATGCGGTTGCTTGTTGTCACTGCCTATGGCGGTGAATGCTCAAATGCAGGGCGCCGACGATGTTGTTGTTCGCACCCTGGATAACGGTCTGAAGATCCTGGTCTGGCCGGATCACGATATCCCCAATGTCGCGATGTACAACTTCGTACGCGCCGGCGGCCGTAACGAGTACCCGGGTATCACCGGTTTGTCGCATTTTTTTGAGCACCTGATGTTTCTCGGCACCAGCAACCTGGCGCCCGGCCAGTTCGATGTCATCATGGAAGCCAACGGCGGCGCCAATAACGCCTACACCAGTTCCGATCTGACCGTCTACCAGGACTGGTACCCCAGCTCCGCGATGGAAGTCATGTTCGATCTCGAGGGTGACCGGCTCGCCAACCTGGCATTTGATCCTGAGGTCATCGATAGCGAACGCGAGGTCGTCTATTCCGAGCGTCGCACCTCATACGACAACCAGAATTTCGGCATGCTATACGAACAGGTGCAGTCGACTGCATTCATTGCCCACCCGTATCAGTTCCCGGTCATCGGCTGGCCATCCGATATCGAAAACTGGACGATGAAGGATTTGCAGCAGCATTACACAACCTATTACGCACCGAACAATTGCACGCTGGTGCTTGTTGGCGATGTGGATCCCGAAGAAGTTTTTGCGCTCGCGGAAAAATACATGGGCTCGATCCCGGCACAGGAACCGCCACAAGATATACGCACAGTCGAGCCGGAGCAAAAAGGCCAGCGCAGGCTGGAGATACGCAAACCGTCGCAAACGCCGATGCTGCAAATCGCGTATCACATACCCGAAGCCGCCGACCCCGGTCGGCCCGCACTGGACGCCATTATCGATATTCTGACTAACGGTACTTCATCGCGTCTTTATCAGCGCATGGTCGAACAGGATCAGATCGCATTGGCAATTGAGGCTTATGGAGATGAAGGTTTCGACCCCGGTCTTTTGTATTTTATTGTGGAGTTGCCGCCAGGGGGTGATCTGGATCGGGTGGAGCAAGTGATATACGAAGAGCTGGATCGCCTTGCAACCGATGTCGTCAGCGATGAGGAGCTGGACAAGGTCAAGAATCTTCAACTTGCGGCATTCTGGCGTGAACTGGCAACCATCGACGGCAAAGCCGATACCCTGGGCACTTATGAGGTGATATACGGTGGCTATGAAAAGCTGTTTGATGCACCCGACAGAATCGACGCGGTGACCACAGACCAGGTTCGTGATCTTGCCAAAACAATTTTCCAGAAGAAGAACAGCACCATCGGCGTCATCATCCCGGAGGAAGCATCATGAATAAACGTATGACACCGCTCCTCCTGTTACTGGCATTGATTACGGGTTGCGAACAACCCGCTACCGACATCGACAAAAACTCTGCCGCACATACAGATGAGTCAGTGCAGACCGCCGACAAACCAAAGGTAGCGCCCATACCCCGCGCGGTAATCAATGAAAAAGGCATACAACTGCCCGCCTACACCGAAGTCACGCTGGATAACGGTATTTTATTGCTGATGACGGAGCGTCGCGATGTACCCCTGGTTTCATTTTCCGCCATTGTGCGCAACGGTGTTGTATCAGAGCCCGCTGACAAAGGTGGTGTCGCAAATCTTACGGCCAGGCTGTTGCAAAAAGGTGCGGGTGATCGCGATGAACTTCAATTTGCCCAGGATGTTGCCGCGGTTGGAGGTGAATTGTCGGCAGCGGGTGGTGTTGAAGCCACGATCATCAATGGCGAGTTCATGTCACGCGACTTTGATTTCATGATCGAGGTTCTGAGCGACATGCTGATGCGGCCTGCCCTGGATCAGGATGAATTCGACAAGCTGAAGACTCGATCCATCCAGTCTCTCGCGGCAGCCAAGGACTCCGATCTGAGAGCCCTCAACGGTGTCTACGGCAAAAGCTTTTTGCACGGCGATCACCCGTATGGCCGCGCAGTCAGCGGTGATGAAACCAGCCTGGCCGGTATCACACATGGCGATGTAGCCAGTTTTTATGCAGATCAGTATGGCGCGGACAGAATGATCCTGACGCTTGCGGGTGATTTCGATAGCGCTGCCGCGCAAGAACGTATTGAGCAGGCGCTGGGAAGCTGGCGTAAAGCCGGTAGTGAGACACCGGGACTCGCTGCGCCGGAAACACAAAAAGGCCGACGCGTGTTGTTGGTGGACAAACCCGATGCGACACAAACGTATTTCTGGATTGGCAACGTTGGCGTCAGCCACTCCGACGCGCAGATGCCCGCGATCGACCTGGTAAATACCGTGTTTGGCGGTCGTTTCACATCCATACTCATGTACAACCTGCGCACAAAAGCCGGGCTGACCTATGGTGCACGATCGACACAAACGCAACTGAGCAAACCAGGTTCGGTTGCGATCGTGTCCTTTACCAAAACCGAAACGACCATCGAAGCCATGGATATGGCGCTGGATCTGCTTGGGCAACTGCACCAGGATGGACTGGATGATGACATTCTGCACTCCGCGAAAGCCTATCGGCTTGGTCTGTTCCCGCTTGGCCTGGAAACCAACTCGCAGCTCGCGGCTGCGCTGGGTCAGCTCAGGTTTTATGGCGAACCCGATGAAAAGATCAATGCGTATGGCCCGGCGATTGCCGCGGTGAATACCGATGATGCAAAAGATGTTATCGCCCGTGTGTTCCCACCCGTCGATGACGTGGTGTTCGTACTGATCGGCAACGCGGCTGATATTCGTGACGGTATCGCCAAGTACGGGGATGTTACGGAGATTGCGATAACCCACCCGAGCTTTAAGCCATAACAGATAATCTGCAATTATCGGGCTGGCAGCCAATGGGCTGCTGGCCCATACTCTGGCCTGATCTACATTTTTGTTGCCCGGGGGCTGGTTTATGAATGATCTCGATCCATCGCGACGGCGTTTTCTCAAACAGGGCGGCCAACTCGTTGGTGGCGCCTGGCTGGCAGCAAACTGGCCGGGTATTGTCGCCGCGGCCGAGCACGCGCATCATGCGGCGCAAAGCGATACACCTGTTTCATTTGAATTTCTTACCGATGATGAAGCACGCATCGTCGAGGCAGTTACCGCACGAATTATTCCCAGCGATGACACACCAGGAGCACGCGAAGCACGGGTTGTGTACTTTGTCGACAAGGCAGTGAGCACCTTGTTTTCCGATATGGGTAATCGGCTGCGCGGCTCGCTGGTCAGTTTCAACAGCGCGGTCAAAAAAAGTTACCCGCGCGCAGCGGATTTCGCATCGTTATCGATTGAAGATCAGGATACCTTCCTTGCAGCAAGCGAGAGTGACCCGTTTTTTTCCATGCTGCGGTATTTGACTCCGCTTGGCATGTTTGCGCATCCGAAATATGGCTCCAACTACGACAAGATCGGCTGGAAGCTCATGGGTTTTACCGACAGCCATGCCTTTTCCCCGCCGTTTGGTTATTACGACAAGGATTACCTCGGGTTTGAACCCTACCCCGGTACACCGCTGGCTGAGAAGGAATCGCAATCATGAGCGGCAAAACCTACAAGCCCGGCGATGAAGTCGACTTTTGCATTGTTGGGTCCGGAGCCGCGGGTGGCGTACTGGCACGGGAGTTGTCGCAAGCCGGTCATAGCGTTGTGGTTCTGGAGCGCGGGCCCTATCTGAGCAAAGAACATTTTCTTGGGCATGACGAACTCAAATACTGGTTTTTGAACGAGCTCATGCCGGATATGAAAAAGCAGCCGCAAATGTTCAGGCGCACACCGAACGATAAAGCCCAGCTGTCTCAAGGTGGCTTTCCATATCTGATATATGCACAGAATGTTGGCGGCAGCAGTGTGCACTACACCGCCAATTACTGGCGTTTTCGCGAATCGGATTTCAAGGAACGCAGCCTGGTTGGTGAAATATCGGGAACGGGTTTTGCCGATTGGCCCATCAGCTATGCCGAAATGGAACCCTATTACACCAAGGTAGACTGGGACATCGGGGTATCCGGTCTTGCCGGCGCCGACCCGAGTGAACCGTATCGCTCAAAACCGTATCCCATGCCGCCATTGCCGGTGAAATCGTCTGGCGTACTGTTTGAAAAAGGCGCGCGCAAAGTCGGGCTGCACCCGGTACCGGCACCCATGGCTATCAACTCGGTGCCATACCAGGGACGATCGGCCTGTGTGCACTGCGGTTTTTGCATGGGTTTTGGTTGCGAGATGGGGGCCAAGTCATCCACCTTGTTCAACATGATCCCGCAGGC
This sequence comes from uncultured bacterium, assembly GCA_965369735.1. Classification (GTDB taxonomy): domain Bacteria; phylum Pseudomonadota; class Gammaproteobacteria; order Steroidobacterales; family CBDUSC01; genus CBDUSC01. The sequence goes on along the minus strand of CBDUSC010000135.1, from coordinate 352 downwards.
AGAAGCGACGGGTAACTGCGAGATACGACCAGATTGCAATGTGTACCAGGTATCGATGAACAACCGTGGCCGCACCGATGGTGTCATGTATTTTGACAAGCGCGGCAAGCGATTCAAGCAAAACGCAAAAGCTGTCATCCTGAGCGCCAATGGTGCGGAAACGGCGCGCTTGCTGCTGCTGTCAAAAAACAACAAGCACCCCGACGGTCTGGCCAACTCCAGCGGTTATGTCGGCAAATACATGATGTTCAATGGTTATAACGACGTTGGCGCATTGTTCGATGAACCCTTGAACGAATACAAAAGCGTACACGTAACCCGGGTACTGATGGATTTTTACGAAACCGACCCC
>CBDUSC010000134.1:0-5525 GCA_965369735.1 uncultured bacterium | reverse complement strand
TTTCAACTGCATTTTTGCGGTAATACTGTCTGGAACGATCCGGTCCATCATGACTGGCAAGCGTCGCTTGATGAGTTCCAGATCGGTGCCAGGGGCAAACTTTATATATTGGTTGAATGAAAAAAAGATCCAGTTTTCAAACATCGATGGCCCGAACGGGTTTGGCGCGAAATAGTGTTCCTCGATATGGGTCAGGAAATCGAACTGCTGGTTCGAGTTGTGCGGCAGATCAGCAAGGATGGCTGCCACTTTGAAGTCGTGTGGCCGATTATTGATGATACCCGTCAGCGTTGAACCCAATACGATTGAGTTTGGAGCGTCGCCAAAGTATTTACGCGCCATGCGTTCAGTTATTGCAATGGCAGAGCTGCCGGACAACACCTCATCGATATTTCCATCCAGCACCGGATACTGAAGCACTTTGGAAAAATTACTGTCAGCCACCAGCAGGTTCTCGGCAAAAATGTCATTGTCATTGCGAACGTTGACATTGAGCTGCGCGACCCGGGTCATTTGCTCGATTTCCGGGAATTCCTGCTCCATGAATGGCTTTATCACAGATTGCGTAAACATCATGCTGTTGGGATCGCGACCGGGCGTGTTGACCGTGGCTTCCAGCAGATAAACATTATCCGTATCGGGCAAAAACGCATCGAAATTCAGTTCGTCGCGGATATACAGGAATATCAGGATGCAGGCGGCAAGGCCAATGGCCAGCCCGCCGATATTGATGACTGAATACAGCTTGTGCCGGTAAAGGTTTCTGAAGGCGACCAGCAGATAATTTTTAAACATGGTTATTTATATCTGCTATTCATATCTCAGGGCATGTATCGGGTTGCTCTGCGCCACCCGCCAGGCGTGGCCGACGACGGTCACCCACGCGATCAGCAATGCGGCAATGCCGGCAAAGATGAAATACAGCGGGCTCAGATCAATGCGGTAGACAAACCCATCCAGCCATTCATTCAGGAAATACCAGGCGGTGGGCCATGCGATCAGGTTGGCAATGACCACGGGTTTTGAAAACTGCCACAAAAGCAGCCGGATGATTTCCACCGCCCTGGCGCCCATCACTTTGCGCAAGCCAATTTCCCGGGTGCGCTTCACAACCGTAAATGATGCCATCGCGTACAGGCCCAAACCGGATATGAAGATTGCCAGCAGTGCAAATACGGAGAAGGTGACTACCTGGCGTTCTTCATCCAGGTACAACTGGCGCACCATTTCTTCCAGAATGGAATAGGAGAACGGTACGGTCGGGATCATCTCCCGCCAGTTGTTTTCTATGTTTTTCAATAACGACTGTGGGTCATCCGCATCATGGTGGATGGTCAGGTTGGCAAACCCTCTTTGACGCATCCAGTACAAGGTGGGGATGCTCTCGAAGCGCGCTGATCGGTTGTTGATATCAGGTACGACACCGACCACCGTAAAAGGCGTTACCCCGCCAAAGGTTCCGGTAGTGATCACCTGACCCACTGCATCGGCGGGGTTGGCAAAACCAAGCCTGCGGGCAGCGCTTACGTTCAGCACCATCGAGCCACTGGTATTGCCATCAGCAGGCGTAGCGGTCAGCAGATCCAGGCCAAATTCTTCGGAGAATACGCGGCCCTCTATTGGCTCAATACCATAGATATCGAAGTAGTCGTAGTCGGCCGAGATGTAATTCAGGATCTGGCTACCGACCTCCTGCTCCCGCCCCTGCACGGTAAAGGCGGTATTGTTTTCACGACTGGATGTCGGCACTTCCGATGAGCGTGCCAGCGAAACAACGCCCGGCAGTTCACGCAGACGCGCGATCAGCGAATCCTGAACCTCCGATGCACCGGAGCGATTCAAACCGGAGATCACGATACGGTTTTCCCGCTCATAACCGAGGTCGGCCGAGCGTGCAAAATCGGTTTGCAACCAGGTCACTGCGGTGGCGGTAATCAGCGCGATGGATATCGAGAACTGAAATACGATCAGCACGTTTTTCAACAAGCCTTGTTTGCTACCATCGGACGAGCGACCCGAGTTGAACACACTGGCCGGCCGCAGTCTGGAGACGTAAAAACTGGGGTAGGAGCCGCCGATGACGCCGGCTGCCAATGCGACTACGAGCAGTGTCAACAGGTTGCTGCCTTTGCCAAACAGATCCAGCTCCAGATCGGTGGACAGGAACTCGTTGAACCATGGCAGCATCAGCGATACCAGCAGGATCGATAGCACCAGCGCCAGCAGGCTGGTGATCACTGTTTCACCCATGAACTGCAGGGCTACTTCGCGACGGCCCGCGCCCAGTACCTTGCGCATACTGACTTCCCGGGCGCGATTGATAAAACGGGCCGTGGTCAGGTTGAGGAAATTGATGGTCGCGATACCAAGGATCAACAGGGCAATAAACAAAAAACTGATGATCAGGGTCTTGTTGCCCAGCGGACGGATGTCACCCATATCGGACGCGGCCTCGCGCGCATTGAGATGAATATCCTCTATGGGCATGAGGCTCAGCTTAACAATCTCGGAATTCTTCATGCCGAATTCCTCAACAATATGCCGGTTCACCGGGACTACGTTGTCCATGAACCAGGGTAGCCGCTCCAAGACATTCGCCGGCTCACTGCCAGCAGCAAATTTCAGATAGGTGTTGTTGTTCAGCGAGGTCCAGCTTTCGAACAGGCTTTGATTATTTTGGTAGCGGTTTTCATCGATCAGCGCGATGGCATCATGAAAAAAATGTGTGTTTGGGGGGGTATCGGCAATCACACCGGTCACCCGGTAATCGATTTGTTCGCTGTCCGGGCCATAGCAACACAAGCCAAGCGTCTGGCCGATTGCCGGCTCGTCTCCAAAATAACGCCGGGCCGTGGACTCGGAGACAATCAGTGATTGAAAGTCTTGTAACGCTGTGTCGCGGTTGCCATCCAGCAGCTCAAGGTCAAATACATCAAAAAACTCCGGGTCTACCAGGGTGACGCTTTGCTGGTACACACTGCCGCCATGGAATACCCGGGGACCGGAATAAAACATTCGCGTTGCGCTTTCGACTTCTTCGAAGCTGGTCTTGATCGCCTGTCCCATGGGGCCACTGGAGCGAGTGGACCGCAGCGGGTCGCGACCCGGAATATTCGCGGTGGTATGCAGCCGGTAGATCTGCCCGGCATCGGGTATCCAGCTGTCATAGCCGGTCTCACCGCGCACGAACAACAGGATCAGCCAGCAGGCCGCGAGACCCAATGCCAGACCGCCAATATTGATGGTCGAGTACAGCTTGTGGCGGTACAGGTTTCTGAAAGCCGTAATAAAAAGATTCTTAAACACGATGAGTCTCCGTGATGTTTTGTTATTCGTGCCCGTTATTCATGCCGCAGGGCATGCACCGGGTTGGTTCGTGCCACACGGAAGGCGTGGCCCGCGACCGTTACCCAGGCAACCAGGACCGCCAGAAGGCTCGGTCCGATGAAATAAATCAAATGCATATCGATGCGGAAGACGAAGCCGCTCAGCCACTGGCTCATGAAATAGAAAGCCACCGGCCACGCCACGACATTTGCAATGAATACCGGTTTTGAAAACTGCCAGACGACCAGCCTGATGATTTTGCTGAACGATGCGCCCATGACTTTGCGTACGCCAATCTCCCGGGTGCGCCGCTCGGCCGAAAATGAAGCGAGCCCATACAAGCCAAGGCAGGACAACAATACGGTCAGGATGGAAAAAGAAGACAGCAGAACACTTTGCTGTTTGTCATCCCGGTACATGTCGGTAATGTTCTCGTCGAGAAAACCGAGTTGCAGGGCCGATGCTGGCACCAGGTCGCGCCACAACACCTGGAGATCGGCGAGTACTTGCCCGGTCTGGCCTGATTCAATCTTCATACTCAGGGTGCCCAGGTTGGTATCGTCAATGTAATAAACAAACGGGCGAATTTCGGTCCGTGTGGAGCGCAGGTTGATGTCCGGTATCACGCCGATCACTTCCATATCCGCTTCCTGCGGTGCAAAACGGATAATTTCTCCCAGCGCTGCTGTGGGACTGGCGTACCCCAGGGTTGTTGCTGTGGTTTCGTTGATGATGACCGATGCTGTTGCTGCGCGCTCGTCGCCAATACCATATTGCAGCGCATCGGTCTGTAGCTCGCGCGAGAAAGACCGTCCGGCAAGCAATGGAATCTCGTACGTTTTGAAAAAGTCGTAGTCCACCTGCATCGAATCAACCGAGGTTTCTTCCCGTACGCCGTCCCGGGAGTATTCGATGGAAAGACCCACCATCGAACCGTCACCGGGTACGTACTGGGATCGGGTTACCCAGTTAACGCCCGGCGTTTGCTGCAGGCGCTGCATCATGGTTTGCATCACCACATCGCTGACATTGGGGCTGCGTACCTTCCGGACGACAAGGATGTTGTCCTTGTTGAAACCCAGCGGCATCGCTGATGAATAGCGTGTTTGCAAGATCACAATCGTGGTGGAGATCATCAGCGCGATGGCAATCGTGAATTGCAGCATCACCAGGATGATCCGAAACTTCGAGTTTGATGCGTTGGCTGATGTATCTGATTTCAGTGCTTTCAGCGGTGTAAACGATGACAGGAAGATGGCCGGGTAGAGACCGCTTGCCAATGTCATAAAGATCACAACCAGCAACAACGCAAGAATAGTGAAAGGATCATAGAAATTGGCTTCAATCACCCGGGTCAGAAACTGGTTGAACCACGGCATGAGTAATGTCACCAGTATCAGCGCGCCAAACAGGGCCAGGACCATGCCCACCAGGCTTTCCGCCAGGTTCTGGACGATGATGTTCCCGCGGGCGGCGCCAAATACCTTGCGCAGACCGACTTCCTTGCCACGCCGGGTGGCAACCGCGGTTGCGAGATTGATGAAATTGACTGCCGCGGTAATCAGCAACAGTGCGGCGATCAGCACAAGGGCATAGATAACCTTGATGTCCCCGCGCGGTTTTGCTGCGTCGGTTGGGCCGCCATACAAATGCAGGTCTTTAATGGGTGTCAAAACAGGTTTCACCACATCGCTGCCGCGTAATTCACCGTTCCGGGTCAGACGATCAGGAACGTGGGTGTCAAAAACATCCAGGAATGAATTGATCGTGCTGGCGGGTGACGTGCCGGGTTCCAGCTTCAGGTAGGTCAATACGGAGAAATAGGTCCATAGCGTTTCAACGTTCGCAGGACGGGTACCGAGGACCGAGCTGAGGTATTCCACGTCGAAGGGCACGATGATGTCCATGTACGCAAGATTGGTGTTGTCCGGCAGATCCCGGATGATGGCGGCAATCGTATATGTGCGATCGCTACCCGGGTTTAGCGTAACCAACTGACCCATGGCCGGGCGATCACCAAAATACTTTCTGGCAGTGCTCTCGCTCATGATCATGTTATTTGGATATTGCAATGCGGATGCGGCACTGCCTTCTATGAACTCAAAATCGAATATATCCAGTAACGCGGTGTCGACGAATGACGCTTCATCGATGTACTGCTCATTGCCGATACGGACCGTCAGTTCATCCATTACGCG
>CBDUSC010000133.1:0-5585 GCA_965369735.1 uncultured bacterium | reverse complement strand
CGACCCGCTGGCACAGATCATCCAGGGACTGATACAGGCCATGGTCGTTGCGCTCATCGATCAATGCCTCGACCGCGTTTTTGCCAATACCCTTGATGGCACCAAGACCATATGAAATGCTGCAATCGCCACGCATCGCAAACATGTACTCCGACGAATTGACATCCGGCGCCATGATTTCCAGATCCAGGTTGGCGCACTCATCGATCAACGAAACGATTTTGTCGGTGTGATCCATGTCGGATGACAAAACCGCCGCCATGAACGCCGCCGGATAATGCGTTTTCAGCCACGCCGTCTGGTAGGCAAGCACCGCATACGCAGCGCTGTGCGATTTATTGAATCCGTAACCCGCAAACTTTTCCATCAGATCGAAGATATAACTCGATACTTTCTTGTCGACCCCGCGCACGGCAGCACCATCGATGAAAATCGATCTTTGCTTGGCCATTTCTTCCGGTTTTTTCTTGCCCATCGCCCGGCGCAGCAGATCCGCGCCCCCAAGGCTGTAACCTGCCAGGGTCTGGGCGATCTGCATCACCTGTTCCTGATAAAGAATGACTCCATACGTTGGTTTCAGTATGGTTTTCAGATCCGGATGCAGGTAATCGATGGGAACATCATTACGCCCGTGTTTGCGGTTGATAAAATCATCCACCATGCCCGACTGCAGCGGGCCCGGCCGAAACAACGCAACAAGCGCTACGATCTCGTCGAAATTATCCGGTTGCAGCCGCTTGATCAGGTCTTTCATCCCGCGGCTTTCAAGCTGGAACACCGCGGTCGTCTGACTTGTTTTCAACAAGTCATAGGTTTTTTTGTCATCAAATGGTATCGCGGTTATGACCAGCGGTTCCCTGGTCAATTTATCTTCATTGATGATTGCGACCGCGCGATCGATAATAGTCAGGGTGCGCAGACCCAGAAAATCGAATTTAATCAATCCAACGCTTTCGACGTCATCCTTGTCGAACTGCGTGATCGCAGTGCTTCCACCATCTTCACAATAAAGTGGCGTGAAGTCGGTTAACACGCTGGGCGCAATGACCACGCCACCGGCATGTTTACCAGCATTGCGTACAAGCCCCTCCAGCAAGCGCGCCAGATCGATGATGCTGCGAACCTCGTCATCATCCTTGTAAAGATTGCCGAGCTCCTCCTCTTCCTTCAGGGCGCGATCCAGTGTCATACCAATTTCAAACGGAATCAGCTTCGCAATACGGTCGACAAAACCATATGGATGGCCCAACACCCTTCCCACATCGCGCACCACGGCTTTTGCGGCCATCGTGCCGTATGTAATGATCTGCGATACCTTGTCGCGACCATATTTTTCGGACACGTAATCGATGACCCTGTCCCTGCCTTCCATGCAAAAGTCCACATCGAAATCCGGCATGGACACCCGCTCCGGGTTTAGAAAGCGCTCAAACAGCAACTCGTAGACGATCGGATCCAGATCCGTGATACACAGCGACCACGCAACCAGCGACCCGGCACCAGACCCTCGCCCCGGGCCCACCGGTACACCGTTCTCCCGCGCCCACCTGATAAAGTCCGCTACGATCAGGAAATATCCCGGGTAACCCATTTCATTGATGACACCCAGCTCGGATTCAAGACGCGCGTCGTATATCGCCCGGTCATCCCCGGTAATACCCGCCGCGGACAATCGTTGCTCCAGCCCTCCTGCCGCCTGATGGCGCAAATAGCTTTCAACCGTTTCGCCATCGGGAACAGGAAAATCCGGCAAATGGGTGCCGCCAAGGTTGAGCTCAACGTTGCAACGGCGGGCGATGTGCACGGAATTCTCCAGCGCTTCCGGAACATCAGCAAACAGGGAAATCATTTCCTCCGGGCTGCGCAAATGCTGGTGTTCGCTGTATCGCCTGGGCCTGCCAGTATCGGTCAGCGTATGACCTTCATGGATACATACCCGCGCCTCGTGGGATTCAAAATCATCTTGCACCAGGAATCTGACGTCGTTTGTCGCGACCAGTGGAACTCCGGTTTCGCTGGCAAGCGCAACGGCTTCATGCAGATAGGTCTCATCACCCGGCCGGCCCGTGCGCTGAATCTCCAGGTAATAACAATCCGGAAACACATCCTGCCATGCACGCACCAGCATCTCCGCATCATCGGGTCGCGATGAAAGCAGCGCACGGCCAATGTCACCATACTGACCACCGGACAACGCAATCAGACCCTCGCAGGATTCCCGGGTCATCATCTCCCTGGCCAGCATCGGTACACCGTGGTGCTGACCATCCAGATAGCTCCTTGAAATCAGCCTGCTGAGATTGCGATAACCTTCTTTATCTCGACATAGCAAAACCATTCGAAATGGTTTGCCCGGTTCATCGCCGTCGTATACAAAAATATCCGCACCGATAATGGGTTTAATGCCACGGCCAAGCGCTGCACGGTAAAATTTCACCAATGCAAACAAATTGCTCTGGTCTGTCAGCGCGACCGCCGGCACACCCTGCTCCAAAAGCTTGTCCATGAGCTCAGGTATGCGGACTACGCTATCGACCAGCGAGTATTCGGTATGCAGATGAAGATGTACGAATGACTGGGGCATATCAAAAGGTCAGAGCAATGCTTTTACCGGAGCAAACGAAGATCGGTGAACCGGACACGGGCCATATTCTTTCAGCGCAGCGCGGTGCGCTACCGTAGGATAACCTTTGTGCCTGGCAAAACCATACTCGGGGTACACAAGATCGAGTTGCCGCATCATGTGATCCCGCGCCACTTTTGCAATAATCGATGCTGCGCTGATCGCTGGCACGATGTCATCTCCACCGACGATTGTATCGACAGTGCACTCGAGACCACAATGCGAAAATACCGGGCACCGGTTTCCATCCACCTGTACGTGAGCAGGCCTCAGACCAAGACGCAATACAGCGCGCTGCATCGCAAGCATTGAAGCCTGCAGTATATTCAGGCTGTCGATCTCCGCGGAATCAGCCCAGCCCAGCCCCCAGCGCCACGATGACGCGAGAATCTGTACGGACAGCTCCTCGCGCCTGGCAACACTCAGTTTTTTTGAGTCGCGAAGCCCGCTGATTTTCTTTTCCGAATTCAGGATCACTGCACCGGCAACCACCGGTCCGGCAAGCGGCCCACGGCCTGCCTCGTCTACCCCGGCCACCAGGTCAGTCATCGGTCCGCCAGCGACAGCACGGCCTGCGCTGCCTCCTCGCTCGCGTTACGGCTCAACGATTCGTGAATCATGGAGAAACTGCTTTCCAGATGGCTGCGACTCTGTTCGTTTTCGACCTGATCGATCAACGCTGTGGCCAGGGCGGCTGGCGTAACCTCATTTTGCATCAACTCTGGTACAAGCGCTTTTCCTGCCAGCAAATTCGGCAAGGAATACTGTTCAACGCGCATCAGACCGAGCAATGTGATCAGCCGGTATGTCACTGGCGCAAGACGATATGCGACGACCATGGGTCGCTTGATCAGGGTGGCTTCCAGGGTTGCCGTTCCGGATGCCAGAAGTACCGCGTCAGATGCTGTCATCGCCTCTTGGGCATGACCATCGAGCAGCGTAACGGCATCGCTGACCGCGCAGGCCTCAAGCTGCCCCGCAAAGCGACTGCCCAACGCCACACTTGCCATCGGTGCAACAAACTGCCAATCGGGTCGTTTTTGCCGGATATCGGCTATGGCTTCCGCGAAGTCTGGTCCGAGGCGGGAAATCTCACCGGCGCGGCTGCCCGGCAAAACAGCAACGATGGTCGCATCCTGTGCCAGTCCAAGCTCATTGCGGGCTGCCTGCCGATCACTGTGCATGGGTATCGCATCCGCCAGCGGGTGACCGACAAAGCTGGCCGACACGCCGTGATCATCGTAAAAGGATTTCTCGAACGGGAAAAGGCAAAGCACCTTATCTACTGATCTGGCAACTGTTTTTACCCGTTTTTCACGCCACGCCCATACCGTCGGGCTGACATAGTGCATGGTTTTTATGCCCGCCTTGCGCAGGCGCCGTTCGACACCAAGGTTGAAGTCCGGTGAATCGATACCAACAAACACATCGGGTGGATCGGCAATAAATTTCTTCACCAGCTCACGCCGCAGACCCAGCAGCCTGGGCAGGTGGCCCAGCACTTCAAAAATGCCCATGACAGACAAATCGCTGGCGGGTGCCCAGGAATCACACCCCGCCGCCTGCATTTTGGGGCCGGCCACACCGTACACACGAATGTCGGGTTCATGCTCGCGCAGCGCTTCAATCAGACCCGCGCCAAGGTTGTCACCGGACGCCTCGCCGGCGATGACGCCCAGTTTCAGCACCCCGGTCTCCGATCAGCGCACAATACTGCGTTCGCTGGTGCGCAGTGATTCAAGCAGTATCTCCAGCTCGGGTTTGTTTTTTGCATCAGCCTCGATTTTTTCACAGGCCTCATCAAGTTTCAGCCCGGATCGATACAGGATCCTGTAGGCATCTTTGATCGAGCGTATTTGATCCTTGTCAAAATCTCGCCGTTTCAGGCCTTCGCTATTGATGCCACGCGGCCGCGCCGGCTGCCCGGAAACAATGATATAAGCAGGTACGTCCCGATTGACGGCGGCGTACATACCCAGAAAGCTGTGGGCACCAATAGCGCAGAACTGGTGTACACCGGAGAATCCGCCAAAGATTGCGTAATCCCCGATCGTGACGTGCCCGGCAAGTGTTGCGCAGTTGGCAAAAATTGCGTGATCGCCAATGACGCAATCATGCGCGATGTGCACATACGCCATGATCCAGTTGTCATTACCGATCGTCGTTTCACCACGATCCTCCGCCGTTCCCCGGTTGATGGTGCAAAACTCGCGAATCGTATTGCCATTACCGATGACCAGGGATGTTTTTTCGCCGGAATACTTTTTGTCCTGTGGATCGTCACCGATCGATGCGAACTGGTAGATATGATTGTCGTTTCCGATACGTGTGGGCCCGCGGACAACCGTATGCGGGCCAATCACAGAACCCGCCCCTATTTCCACGTCATCACCAATCACCGCGTATGGACCGATTTCGACGTCATCCGCAATAATGGCGGAGTCCGAAACTATCGCTTTTTTGTGGATCAATTTTCGGCCGTCCCCGGTGCGCACATGATTTCGGCCTTCGCCACCATTTTGCCATCTACCTGGGCTTCGGCTTCAAACTTCCACAAGATTTTGACTTTGCGCAATAGTTTGACCTTGAGAATCAGCTGGTCGCCCGGTTCAACCGGTTTTTTGAATCGGGCTTTGTCGATCCCCACAAAGTAGTAGATTGCGTCCTTGTCCGGCGTTTCTCCCTGGGTGGCGAATGCCAGCAAACCTGTAGCCTGAGCCAGGGCCTCGATAATCAGGACGCCGGGCATAACCGGCTTGATCGGAAAATGACCCTGGAAGAATGGTTCGTTGACTGTCACGTTTTTCAGCGCCGTCAGGGACTCGCCTGGCACACAATCAATCACGCGATCCACAAGTAAAAATGGATAGCGATGCGGTAACTGTTTCATAATCTGCTGAATATTCAGCGCGATCTTAGTCATCGTTAGAGTTTCCGTCTTTATTGGACTTATTGTCCCGCT
>CBDUSC010000132.1:0-5620 GCA_965369735.1 uncultured bacterium | reverse complement strand
GGGTGGTGTTGTGTTTTTTCGCAATCGCGATCAGGGACTCGCCGTTTTTGATCTTGTATCGCACCCATCGCATGCGATCGCGATCCGGTAGCGTAGCCAGTGCAACATCCAGCGCTTCTGCGTGTTCTACCTGCACCAGTAACCGGTGCGGCCCATCGGGGTCTGTGGCCCACTGGTTGAAGCCAGGATTCAGCGAATACAAGGCATCCATGCTGATACCGGCGAGATTGGCAGCCAGGGCAAGATCGATCTGGCCGCCGCTGTTGATAATCTCAAAATAGGGCGTGTTCGGGATGGTCTCGATTTCCAGCGCATAGCGCTCCGGGTCATCAAACATTCGTTTGACGGCCAAAAGCTTTGGCACATAGGCGCGTGTCTCGCGCGGCAGATTGAGATGCCAGAAATCTGTTGCTTTGCCGGCTTTGCGGTTTCGCTTTATCGCCTTGTGGACATTGCCCTCGCCGGAATTATAAGCAGCGATTGCGAGCAGCCAGTCGCCATCAAATTGTTTGTGGAGCATCTGGAGATAGTCCAGCGCCGCCCGGGTCGAATCGACTACATCGCGGCGACCGTCGTACCACCAGTTTTGCTTGACGCCAAAACGTCGCCCGGTCCCGGGGATGATCTGCCACAAACCGGCTGCCCGACCGTGTGAATAGGCAAATGGATCGAATGCGCTTTCTACGACAGGCAGCAATGCAATCTCCGTGGGCATGTCGCGTTTTTCGAGCTCTTCGGTAATGTAATAGAGAAACTTCTCCGATCTTTTGAAAACACGCGCAACATAGTCGGGGTGTTTCACATACCACGACAACTGCGAGTCGATGGACTTTTGGGTTACCGCGTCGATGGCAAAGCCATCGCGGACGCGCTCCAGCAGATCCGGTTGCAGTGGCGGGATCCATGGATGAGCGGGCAGGGCATCGGCCGGGATCGTATCCCTGACCGTGAACTGTATATAGGGTTCCGGCGCAGGGATCTGCGTCATGAGTGCATCGGCGATGTTGACCGGTTGTTCCGGTGGATTATTGGCACAGGCCGATAATGCAAACGCTGCACATGCCACCGCACACACCCGATGGACAAAAAATTTCCTGACTGCCGGCATCAAAAACCATCCTTCCATTGACGTATCGTGGCGAACACCTCAACTGTGTCCGTTAATTCGCGACCGGCGCGTTTTTCTGCTGCTGATCGGACATTGTCGGTTCTGCATCGCAAAAACGGATTAATACGCTGCTCCAGACCAATGGTCGACGGCAGGGTCGGTTGATCTTTTTCCCGCACTGCGAGCGCCTGTTCGCGGTATGCCAGTGTATCTGCGTTCTCCGGTTCAACCGTCAATGCAAAGCGCAGATTGTCCAGCGTGTACTCGTGCCCGCAAAAAACGCGCGTATCCTCCGGTAGTGCCGCCATTTTGTCCAGCGATGCGCTCATCTGCGCCGGGCTGCCTTCGAACAGCCTGCCGCAGCCGCCGCTGAACAGCGTATCGCCGCAGAATACAGCGCCTTCGCCAACAAATGCGATATGACCTGCTGTGTGGCCGGGTATATCGATGACCGCGAACTCCAGACCCAGAGACTCGAGCTTTACCCGGTCGCCCTCCACCAGGCCGTGGTCGCGGGCGTGGATATCTTCACCGGCCGGTCCATACACCGTGCAGGGCCACTGTTCCTGCAGATCCGCGATACCCCCGGTGTGGTCCCAGTGGTGATGGGTGATCAGCAAAACCTCGGGGATCAAATCCTGTTGCCTGCAATAGTCGATAACCGGGCGCGCATCGCCAGGATCGACGACCGCCACCCGCCGGCGCTCGCTGCGACCGTGGATCAGCCAGATATAATTATCCCTGAATGCCCTGACCGGGCTGACTTCCAGCACTATTGTCACTCCCAGACTCGGTGCATGGCGAAAAATTCTGCTTATTAAACCCGGACTTAAGTTAAATATCTATAATCGAGGTCACAATTTTCCCCTGCCGGTCGCCGAACCGCTCATTGTTGCTGGTGAACCGGCGTGGCGGCAGAGTATCCTAGCGCTATGAACCACAGGCATTCGGCACTGGAATCGTGGCTGGCCAGCCCGCTTGGCCGCTGGCTGCGGCGCGCTGAGTCGCGCGTCATGGCCAATGCCATGTCGCGGGTATTCGGCGTACAAATGCTCCAGGTGGGTTTGTGGGGCGAACCGGATCTGTTTTTGCGCCACAGCCGCACGCAGCGCAATGCCATTGTGGCGGATTCAAATGACCCCGAGATCTCCATATGCTGCGCGCCCGACAGTTTGCCCATAGCCACCCATTCGGTTGACGCTGTGCTGTTGCCGCATACGCTGGAGCTTGCCGCTGACCCGCACCAGGTCCTGCGCGAAGCGAGTCGCGTGCTGGTCGGAGATGGTCATATGCTGATCCTGGGTTTCAGCAAAGGTGGCCTCTGGGGTTTGCGCGACCGGGTATCGCGCCGTGGTTTCCCACCCGATCTCGATCGCAGAATCCCGGAAAAACAGATCCGTGACTGGTTGTCCCTGATCAGCTTTGACGTACTCGACGTTTCTGGTTACGTTGCCGCACCGCCACTGAATCGCCTGGGTACGCACACCGCACAGACGACCGCCGATGCAGGCGTAATCCGCAGACTGCAATCGCGGTTCAACCGCATCTGGTGCAGCGCCTATCTGGTGGTGGCGCAAAAACGCACCTATACGATGACGCCGCTAAAGACACGCTGGACGCGACGTCCCGCGGTCGTCAGCGGGCTGGTCGAACCATCGACAAGGAATTTATGTGGCCGAGGTTGAGATTTACACCGATGGGGCTTGCCGGGGGAATCCCGGGCCCGGTGGCTGGGGTGTTTTGCTGCGCGCCGGCAGCAAGGAAAAGACCCTGTATGGCGGTGAACAGGGGACGACCAATAATCGTATGGAGCTGACAGCCGCCATACGCGCGCTCCAGGCCCTGAACCGCTCCTGCTCCATTGCGCTGTACACGGACTCCGAATATGTGCGCAAGGGCATCACGGAGTGGATGGACAACTGGAAGCGCAAGGGCTGGCGTAACAGCAAGCGCGAGCCGGTGAAAAACAGCGATCTCTGGCTGGAGCTGGATGAGCTGGCGCAGGAACACGATATAGACTGGCACTGGGTCAAGGGTCATTCGGGTCACCCCGACAATGATCGAGCAGATGCGCTGGCCAATCAGGGCATCGATGAGCTCAGCAAATAAAATCACTGGACGGGATCGAACTCAATGAGACAAGTCGTTCTGGATACTGAGACGACCGGGCTGGAACCCGGCCTGGGACACCGCGTGATCGAAATCGGCTGCGTGGAGCTCGTCAATCGCCGTGCAACCGGCAAAACCTATCATCAGTACCTGTGCCCTGATCGGGACATAGACCAGGGCGCGGAAGCGGTGCACGGGCTGAGCAACGAGTTCCTGGCAGACAAACCGCGATTTGCCGATATTGTCGATGATTTTATCGAGTTCGTGGATGGCGCAGAACTGGTGATTCATAACGCGCCGTTTGATATCGGTTTCCTCGATCGCGAACTCAATCTACTGGATAAAAACTTTACAGCGATGCCGCAGCGGTGCCAGATCCTGGATACGCTGGCGCTGGCCAGGAAAATGCACCCGGGGCAGCGCAACAGCCTGGATGCCTTGTGCAAGCGTTACGAGGTGGATAACTCCAAACGTGAACTGCACGGCGCTTTGCTGGATGCGCGAATTCTTGCCGACGTTTATCTCTCGATGACCGGCGGGCAGGGCGCGTTATCGCTGGACAGGCACTCGGAGCCGCAGGGGATCAAAACAGGTCTGGAGCGGCGCGATGTGGATCGTGGCCAGCTGGAGCTGGTGGTGATCACCGCGGATGATGATGAAATTGCCGCGCACGAGCAGATCCTGGACCGGCTGGATGAAACCGCCGGGGGTGCGGTTTGGCGTGCAAAGAGACCGGTGGAGCAATAGCAGCTGGTCGAAAAACATAATAGACTTAAGACCTTGCGCTTGTAACGTACACGCAGCCTGCAAGTACACAATAAACAAGATTTCCTGAAACCTCACGCGGAGTATCCATGTCCAGAACAATCAGCCAGGCACTGGGGCAGAACTTTCTAGGCGGTTCTCCAACCTGGTACAAAATGGCAATCGTCGCGTTCCTGGTTGTGAACCCGATATTCCTGCTGACGCTGGGCTCGTTTATCACCGGCTGGATCATACTCCTCGAGTTCATATTTACCCTGGCGATGGCGCTGAAGTGCTATCCCTTGCAACCAGGCGGGCTGCTGGCCATTGAAGCCGTTGTGATTGGTATGGCGACACCCGATGCGGTTTACGAAGAAACAGTCAATGCGTTCCCGGTAATCATGCTGCTGATGTTCATGGTGGCCGGCATTTATTTCCTCCGCGAGCTGCTGCTTTTTGTATTTACCAAATTATTGATCACGGTCAAATCGAAGATCATGTTGTCGGTCATGTTCTCGGTCACGGCCGCATTTTTGTCGGCGTTTCTGGATGCGTTGACCGTGACAGCAGTCATCATCACCGTATGCGGTGGTTTTTACTCGGTTTATCACGCGGTCGCATCGGGCAAGCAATTCGATCATGCCCATGATCACGCTCAGGACGATGAAGTCCACGAGTTGCACAGAACAGACCTGGATGAGTTTCGGGCGTTTTTGCGCAGTCTGGTGATGCATGCGGCCGTGGGTACCGCGCTGGGTGGTGTGATGACCCTGGTCGGTGAACCCCAGAACCTGTTGATCGCCGAGGTGGCCGGTTGGGAGTTCATGGAGTTTTTCTACAAAGTAGCGCCTGTCTCCATACCGGTGTTCTTTGCCGGTGTGTTGACCTGCATGGCCCTGGAAAAAACGAAAATAGCAGGTTATGGAACCACGCTGCCACAGGTCGTGCGCGATGTGCTGGTAGATTACGACCACAGCATGACCGAGCAGCGCACGATGGGCGACAAAGCCATGCTCATCGTGCAGGCCTTTGTAACGTTATTCCTGATTGTGAGTTTGGCGAATCATCTTGCCGCGGTCGGGGTAATCGGTCTGGCGGTGATTATTCTTGCGACGGCATTGAACGGGGTTACGGAAGAACACCGTATTGGTCGTGCGTTTGAGGAAGCCTTGCCATTTACCGCGTTGCTTGTCGTGTTTTTTGCCATTGTTGCGGTGATCCACGGCCAGCATCTGTTCGACCCGATAACAAACTGGTTGCTGTCGCTTGAAGGCGAAATGCAGACTACCGCGTTTTATCTGGCCAACGGTTTTTTGTCGATGATCAGCGACAATGTTTTTGTAGCCACCATCTATATCGGTGAGGTCAAGCAGGCGTTGCTGGACGGCACAATCACCCGCGAGCAATTCGATTTGCTTGCTGTAGCGATCAATACCGGGACCAACATACCCAGCGTTGCCACACCCAATGGCCAGGCTGCGTTCCTGTTCCTGTTGACATCGGCGCTGGCACCACTGATTCGCTTGTCCTACGGGCGCATGGTGATCATGGCATTGCCATACACCATTACGATGACGTTGACAGGTCTCTGGGCCGTCATGTATCTGCTCTAACAGGAAACAGGAGAGAGGAATGCAGGTGAAGGACTGCCGTATCGGG
>CBDUSC010000131.1:0-5694 GCA_965369735.1 uncultured bacterium | reverse complement strand
TCGAAGACCAGGCATTGCACCCGTTTTTGAATCCCGTGGAAATGGCTCTTCCGAATCACGATGTACTGCTGGATATCGTTCGTGGGGACGATGCGTACGTGAAATCCTTCAAAGAAGTATTTGGCGTCCGCGCACGTGATATCAACATGATCCATGTGACGCAGGCGATTGCATCATTCGAGCGCACCCAGGTAGCCGGCGACTCGCCATTTGACCGCTGGTATTTCCGCGCAGACAAAGCTGCGATGAGTGACTCGGCAGTACGCGGCTTTGATGTGTTCCTGAAAGATGGCCGTTGTGTTTCCTGCCATACCATCGAGCAGGATCATGCATTGTTTACGGATCATCTTTTTCACAATATTGGAGTTGGAATGAATGATATCCAGGGGCGTGTTCCGGAGCTTGCGGGAGCGTTCCTGAAAGCAAAGGCTGACGGCATCGATGTCGATGTCGCAGTTTTGACGGATGCGGATACATCGCATCTCGGTCGGTTTGCCGTTGTGGATAAGTTGAACACCGTTGGTGCGTTCAAGACATCGACGCTCAGAAATATTGCGATCACGGCACCGTATATGCACGACGGCAGCATTGCGACGCTGCGCGAGGTCGTCGAGCACTACAACAATGGCGGCGTAAGCAACCCCGGCGACCCGGTCAACGATTTCCTGAGCGGTGGAATCAAGCCATTGAACCTGAGCGATCAGCAAATAGATGATTTGGTTGCGTTTATGGAAGCACTGACCAGCCGGCAGTTTGAAACTCAAAGCGTCTCGGCCGTATCTGGCGATCATGACGGGGAGTAGTGACATGACATACAGCCGTAGAAAATTTTTAAAACATGCAGGTGCCGGTGCAATCGCAGGCATGCTGCCAGTCAGCCTCGTTCGCATGTCGTTTGCATCACCCGCTGATGACTTTAGCTTTGCCTATATATCGGATTCGCATATCCAGCAAATAAAGGGAAAGGAGTTTGTCCGCAACTGGGATCGCGGTCTTATTCGCGCGGTAGCCGAGGCCAACCTGCTGGAGCCAAAACCCGACTTTGTTGTTTTTGGTGGTGACCTGGCGCAGCTCGGCACAAAAGCCGAGCTCGATCATGGTGCAGAAATTTTGTCGGGGGTACACCACGACATGCATGTTGTTCTGGGTGAGCATGATTACTACCTGGATCTTGGTGAGTATTGGAGCGAGCTCTATGGCCCGCACTGGTATAGCTGGGATCACAAGGGTGTTCATTTCATTACGCTGAACAGCATTATTACGACTGATGAGTGGACCTATAATCGCTGGGATAGCCCCCAGCGGCGCATGGCAGAAATGGCGGGACTGGATAACCCGAATGGATCGCCGTTCATGGTGGGCAAAAAACAGCTCAAGTGGTTGAAAAAGGATTTGCAAAAGTTATCAAAGGACACACCGATCGTTGTTTTCTCGCACTCGCCCCTGCAAAAAATTTACAAGGGCTGGAATTTCTGGACCGATGATGCGGATGACGTGCAGGCATTGCTGAAGCCGTTCGACAAGGTCAATGTGATCTATGGTCATGTGCATCAGATACAGTACAACCAGATTGGCAACATTGCTTTCACATCGGTGATGTCGACGGCGTGGCCCTGGCCATACCCGGAGAGCTACTCGCAGGCCGAGAGCCATTTGCCGGTTTTGACAGTGCCGATGAACCGGGCGGATCCTTTCAACGAGCGTGACGCGACGGGCTGGCAGTTCATGAACATGCACAGTGGGCGTGTCGATCTTTCTTTCAATTTGTCCAACAATTCCAACCGGGTTGTTGCGTTCAATGAAGAAAAGGGACACCCGGAAGATGTAACCTATGTCGACCCCGCC
The DNA here is from genome assembly GCA_965369735.1 of uncultured bacterium. Taxonomy (GTDB): domain Bacteria; phylum Pseudomonadota; class Gammaproteobacteria; order Steroidobacterales; family CBDUSC01; genus CBDUSC01. Next base: position 3,849 of record CBDUSC010000131.1, on the reverse strand, counting down.
AAGCGAAAATCGGCACAGGATCATTATTGACGGGCCACTGATCGAGGGATATATCGATGAATAGATTATCAATGATTGTTTTTATTGGCCTGTTATGTTCGTCAGCACTGGCAGATGAATTTACCGAATCGGATGTCCAGCGATGGATGGCCCAGTTCGATGCCGTTGCCCAGGATGGCCGCAATCTGTGGACCAGCCCGGACCTTGGAACCAATGGCGTCGTTTGTGCCCAGTGTCATCCGAACGCGGCCAATACACACCCGGAAACCTATCCGAAATTCCAGAAACAACACGGCCGCGTGGTGCAGTTGTGGGAAATGATCAACTGGTGTATCCGAAATCCGGTGGAAGGCAAGGAACTGGCAGCCGATGATCCGAAAATGATCGCCTTGCAGTCGTATGTGTACAAAGAACGCCGTGGGGTGCCGCTGGATCCCGGCAAGCACTGATCTGCTGTGCCCGCAATAACGGGCAACGGCAAACAAAATGACTATACTTTCCTGTAAAAGGAGAGGCATATGTGTCGCTGGCTGGCATATTCGGGTGCGCCCATCGCGATAAGCGAGATCGTATTCAATACGCAACATTCGTTGATAGATCAAAGCCTTTGTGCGCGATCCAGTGTGCAAACCACCAATGGCGATGGTTTCGGTGTTGGCTGGTATGACGAGTGTGAGTACCCGGGGTTGTACAAACACATTCAACCTGCCTGGAATAATCCGAACCTGAAAGACCTGTGCGTGCACACACAATCGCCCATGTTTCTCGCACATATCCGTGCAGCAACCGCAACGTCGATTCAACAAACCAACTGCCATCCCTTCAGATACAAACAATGGTTGTTCGTGCACAATGGTGTCATACGCGAATTTCACAAGCTTCGCCGTGATATCGCGTTTTCAATCAATGCCGGGTTGTTTCCCGAGATCGTGGGCACAACGGATTCTGAACTCATGTTTTTTCTTGCCTTGCAGCTGGGTATGGAAAACGACGTTTGTGAAGGCGTCTCAAGGATGGTAGGTCTGATCGAGGATATCGCTCGCCGTCATGGTGTGGATAACCCGATGCAAATGACGCTTGGCATTTCAGATGGCGAAAAATTGTATGCGTTTCGCTACTCGTCAGAAAAAAAATCGCGGACCCTGTTCCACTCCACCAGCATTACTGCGCTGAGAGAACTGGTGCCGCCCGAGTTCCGCGAGCGCCTGGAAGATTTCTCGGATGACGCCCGCGTCATTGTTTCAGAACCGTTCTCTGATTTGCCCGAAGCCTGGCAAGCAATCCCGGAGTCATCGTTTGTGACCATCGAGGCGGGCGAAGTCCTGTGCCGGGAGTTCTCACCCGTTCCCCCAAAATCGGCAACCGTCACTTCGTGATAAAATCGGCACGCCGGAGTATATGGCTAAGTAAATGGGGGAGCCGATATGCCAGCTAACAAGCTTGCCGCAGTCGCAGTTCTCGTTATCGGTGTTGGTCTGCTTGCACTAGCGTTGCTCGCGGATGTCATCGGTGTTGGGGATGACGTCGGGTTTGGTCCACAACAGCAGTTGGGCGCAATCGCAGGGTTCGTCATCGGGGCTTTGGGTTTCTGGCTGTTGCGCAAATCCAGCGACTAAGCATTCAAACGGCCAGATAAAGACGACCATCAGCCGCTCCCCTCCGGGAGGGTGGCCCAACCTCCTTTACATAAGCACTCTGCAGCCACGCGGGCTCAGGCCCTGTACTGCGGTACGTCCATGAAATCCTTGGGAAAAATCTCCCCTTGAATATGCAATTCTGTGACTCATCTCCGCGATCATCGCCATTGGCGATGATAATCTCAGCGCTGTTTGCCGATAACCCACTGAATTCACTGAGAATGATGAGTACCAGGATCCTGTTGGTCGAGGACAACCCCGAGCATGCGGCCGATGTCATTGGACATCTGGAACGCGCGCCCGGTCGCTTGTTTGATACCGAGCATGTCGCGGCCATGGGCGAGGCCATCGCTCGTCTCGAGAATAACGAATACGAGATCGTCCTCCTCAACCTGTCTCTACCGGAAAGCCAGGGTCTGGATACCCTTGAACACATAAAACCGTACTGCAAAGACGTTGCGATCGTCGTGCTGTCGAGCCAGGACGATGAGGAGCTTGCGTTGCACGCGGTCCGCAAAGGCGCACAGGACTACCTGGTCAAAGGGCAGGCAGATTCGGCGATGCTTGTACGAACCATCCGTTATGCAACGGAGCGCGCCAAAGCCGAGGCGAAACTCAGATTATCCGAAGTCAGATTCCGCAGCTTGTATGAAAACGAAGTCGCGGGTGTATTCCAGACATCACCAGATGGCAGATTTCTATCCGCAAACCCGGCAATGGTGAAAATGCTTGGGTACGATTCCGAGAAAGAACTCCTGAAAATCGATATCGCGAATGATGTGTATGCCGATCCCAGCGCGCGCTCATCGTGGATACGGGCAATCGATGTCGACGACGCCGTACACAATGTCGAGCTCACGCTCAGACGCAAAGACGGCAGCAAAGTGGTAGTGCTCGAAAATTCGAGGCTGGTGCGTGATGAAGATGGTGAAGCCCTGTACTACGAAGGCACATTGATCGACGTTACCGATCGCAAGGAAATGGAAGAGTCATTGCGCATTTCTGAAAAGCGATTGCGCATGCTGTATGACACCACACCGGTCATGATGCATTCAATCGACGCCGATGGCGAGATCATCAGCGTCAACAAGTACTGGCTGGATACGCTGGGTTACAGCGAGGACGAAGTGCTTGGCAAGCAGTCGATAGAATTTCTGACGGAGGAATCCCGGATCAGCGCGACCGAATCCAGTATTCCCTCACTGCGCGAGCTGGGTCAGCATCAGGACATTTCCTACCGAATGGTGCGCAAGGATGGTCGCATTATCGATGTATTGTTGTCCGCCACGAGCGAAGGTGACCCGCGCTCCAACGAGTTTCAGGCTCACGCCCGGATTATCGATGTCACCGATCGCAAACGTGCCGAGGACGCATTGCGCAAAAGCGAAGAGCGTTTCGATCTTGCGGTGCGCGGATCCAGCGATGGCATCTGGGATTGGGATCTGATCAACAAAGAACTTTATTTGTCGCCGCGCCTGAAGGCGCTTATGGGTTACCGTGACGAGGAGCTGGAATCCAGCTTTGAGTCATTTGAGGGCATGGTTCACCCGGACGATCTTCCGCGCATACAGAACCGATTGCGCGAGCACGTGAAGGAAGACGTACCGTTCAGCGCAGAAGTGCGTATGAAGCACAAAAAGGGAAACTATCGCTGGTTCCATTGCCGGGGCGCAGCGGTACGCGATGATGTGGGCCGTGCGTTGCGCGTCGCCGGTTCTATCTCAGATGTCACAGATCGCAAAACGGCGATGGAAGTCATGCGCGCAAACAAGGATTTTTACGAACTGATCCTGGACTCGGTTCCGACACGCATTGCCTATGTCAACGCGAACCAGATCATTACCTATGTTAACCGCGCCTATGAAGAGTGGTTCAAGGTTCCGCTGGCAGAAATTTTTGGTAAACGAATTCGGGATATTGTGGAGCCAGAGGACTACGAGATCATAAAACCGCGGGTGGATCGTGTGCTCGCCGGTGAAACCGTTCAATACCAGGTTCAAGTAGAGCGCGATGACAAAAACTATGAACTGGATTGCTGTTATTTGCCGCATGTGGATAAAGACGGCAATACGCAGGGTTTCTTTTCTGTATTGCAGGATATGACCGATCACAAACAGCTTGAAGCCGAGCTGCGGCAGGCACAGAAAATGGAGGCGGTCGGTCAGCTTACCGGCGGCGTGTTGTTTTTCAATCCGTGCGGCCCCGCCGCCAG